>JAYVNZ010000487.1:0-10637 GCA_043758185.1 Gemmatimonadaceae bacterium
ACAAGCCATCCACCACGCCTGCGATCGTGCTCCAGCACGCGTGCCATGGCCCCGGTCAGCTGCGGACTGGCGATCTCGCGCACGGTCCATGACAGTCCAACGGCATCGACGAATTCGCGGGAGTGCACCATTGCTGTCACGGTGCTGAAGGTCGGTAAGGCAGAATCAGGCGCGGCGCACCACAAGATAGAGTGCGCCACGCTGAGGTCGCCAGTACCCGGCCGCGATCCTACTGGTACTGGATGTACAGCGGACGAGGATTCAGCCGCAGCACCTCGGACGGCGTCAGCATCTGGTCGCCCTTCTTCACATCATTATGGAAGAACAGCTTGAACCCGGTGAACTGCACCGGCTCCGCCTTCACGTAATCGTGGTAGGAGTCGAACTTCAGCCACGGCGGGCCCCACCCGTCCATGTCCATCACCACCTGGACGTGCGGCGTAAAGCGGATGTCCCTGGCATTCGACACCATCTTCCGGGTGAACCGGTGCACGACGAGGATTTTCGGCGGCAGGTTCTTCGCCTTCGCAATCCCGTCCAGGAAATTCACGGCCCAGTTGATGTCCTTCGCGTCCAGCGTGCCGATCTTGGTTCCGGGAACGGCGCCAGAGGTTGCCATGGCGAACTCCGGGTCGATGCCAAGATGCACGTCGGGATTCTCGAGGAAGGTCTTCAGCCGCGGAAGCTCGGCCTGCACACTGCTCTTGCCAATCTGCACATCAACGAAAAGTAGGGCATGCTTGGCCTTCGCCCATGAATAGATGGTGTTCGTGAGCGAATCGAACATCTGGGTGCGGTAGAGTCCGTTCTTGCCCGGAGTTCCGGACGCCACCGTGACGATGACATGCAACGCGGGAATGACGTGATGCGAGGGGTCAGCCTTGGCCCACCGTGCAACCTCGTGATCCAGCTTCGCGAGCATCTCGTCCTTGGGGTACTCGCCGAGCACGCCCATCTTCTTCACCAACGGGTTGCCGTAGAAGGCCACCACGCGATTTGCGGGGAAGATGGCGCCCGGCAGCGGCGCGGGCATCTTCACCGGCCACTTCTTGTCCAGCGTGCTGTCCGGCATGGTCATGCTCGCGAGTGCGATGCTGTCGCGATGCGTGCGCTTTGCGGATTCGCCCGGCGGAAGGGCAGCATCCTGCTGCTCGGAAGCTGCGGGTGCGGTGGCGACAGCGGCGGGAGCAGAGCCGCCCGTTGTCGAAAGCGTTGCCTTCCGCGTGCTGTCCGTCGCTACCTCCCCACCTGCGGTTGCCCTCGCTGCGACTGACGCGGAATCGGCAGGGACGCTCCTGTCGGCGCAGCCGGCAAACGCGGCCGCCGAGATGACGAGCGCCGCAGTGGCGAGGCGCTCATGGCGAAATGAATGGAACATGTGCAGGGCGATGGGTAGACAGTGGAGAAGCGAGTGACCGACAGGGAGCTCCTGCGCGGATGCTAGCAAGCATACGTGCAAGCGCCAAGCCCATTGGCTTTTCACGCCCGCAGGGTGGCGCATGAAACATTGACCCAGCCCACACCAGACCAGTAGGGTTCGGCATGTCAGATTGCGGCGGCTCCACCGACAAACCAGGGTGCGCACTCACACTCCTCCTCCTCGACGCGGCGCGCGCCGTGGAGGCCAGGGCGGAGATTGCCCTGTCGGAGGTCGGCCTCTCCCTGGCCAAGTTGGGCGCCCTGCGCCACCTGGTGCTGGCGGCTGAGCCGCTGTCGCTCTCTCACCTTGCGGAACGGCACTGTTGCGGCAAGTCCAACGTCACGCAGCTGGTGGATCGGCTCGAGGCAGATGGTTTCGTGGCGCGCGTTGCCGATCCCGACGATCGCCGAACGATCCGCGCAGCAGTCACCGCCGACGGCCGCGCCGCGTACGACCGCGCGAGCGTGCTCCTGGCTGATCTGGAGCGTGCCCTCGATACCAGGCTCGGAGCAGGGCCACGCGCCGAGCTCGTTCGTCAATTGCGCACGCTGCGCGAAGGGTAGCCCTACCCGGGCAGCAGCGTACCCCGCAGGATGAGCGTTGCCACACTGAAGTAGATGATCAGGCCGGTCACGTCCACGAGCGTGGCCACGAATGGCGCCGACGCGCTCGCCGGATCGAACCCCAGTCGTTTCAGGAGGAACGGCAGCATCGATCCGGCCAGGGATCCGAAGGTCACCACGCCCACCAGGGCGCCGCCGATGGTCAGCGCGATCTTCGCGAAATGCGGGCCGTAGTCGTACAAGCCCACGCGCTGCCACACCAGGATGCGCACGATGCCGATGATGCCCAGGATCACTCCGAGCACCAGACCAGTGGGCAGCTCGCGTGCGGCGATTTTCCAGAAATCGCGGAGCTTCACTTCTCCCAGCGCAATCGCCCGGATGATGAGGGACGTGGCCTGCGACCCCGAGTTGCCCCCACTGCTCATGATGAGCGGAATGAACATGCTGAGCACCACCGCCTTCTCGATCTGGTGCTCGTAGTGCTGCATCGCGGTGGCGGTGAGCATCTCCGACAGGAAGAGCGCGCATAGCCAGCCAGCCCGCTTCTTCACCATCCCCGCAAAGCTGATGTCCAGGTATGGCGCATCCAGCGCCTCCATGCCGCCGAATTTCTGGACGTCCTCGGTCTGCTCGCGCACAATGGCATCGATCACGTCGTCCACCGTGACGATGCCGAGCACGCGCATTCCCGCGTCCACCACGGGAACGGCCAGCAGGTTGTATTTCGAGATGATCCGTGCCACGTCCTCACGCGTTGTCGCCGTCCGCACCGTGATGGGCGCACGCACGTCGCCAACCGTGGACATCACCGCCGCGGGCTGTGCCAGCATCACCTCTCGAAGTGACACGGTGTGCACCAGCGTGCCGGCCGCCTCGTCAACCACGTAGATGGCATAGATCGTTTCCTTTGCCTCGCCAACTTCGCGGATGTACGACAGCACCTGCTCCGCGTGCCAGGTCGCCGGGACGGACACGAACTCCGTGGTCATGATCCCGCCCGCGGTGCGGGGATCGAACTCGAGCAGCCCGGCCAGCGCCACGCGCGCGCTGTCAGGAAGGAGCTTGAGAAGCCGCGCGCGATGCGGGGCATCGAGTTCGCGAAACAGGTCCGCCTGCTGGTCTGCCGACATCGCTGCGATCAGCGCGAGCGCATCCTGCTCGTCCATCAGGCCAATCACGGCATGACGGTGATTCGTGAGTTCCGGATCATCGAACACCCGCACGGACATCTCGAACGGCAGCGCCGCCATCACCCTCGCGGCCGCGTCAGTGGGAAGGTCGCGCAGCGCCTCGGCGATATCCGCTGGACGCATGCCCTCCAGTGCAGCCGCGAGATCGGCAGGGTCCGAGCGCAGCAGGTACAGCAATTCCGGAGCGGGGGACGGCGCGAGTGCAGGCATGGGCATGTGGGAAGGACGCTCCGCGAGAGTGGCTCACGGACGTGGCGAGAACGGCCGCGAATCAGGGTGTCGGGATGATCACGTTGATCGGTTTCGGCAACTTCACCGGCATACTGCTCTTGCCGGCCGGCGCTCGTCGCTTGGGTGTGGCCGTCGACTTTCGTGCGGGAGCCTTTGGCGCCGACTTGCGCGAGCCAGCCTTGGTAGCTGTGACCTTGGCACCGCCGGCGACCTTGCCAGCGCCGGCGACCTTGGCCCCACCTGCTCGCCCGGTGACGCGTGCGTGCGCAGGGGACGACGCGCCAGACGCATGCTCCCGGGACGGCATCGGTGACATCCGCACCGGCGCCGTTGCTGCGGGCGCAACCACCACCGGTGCCGTGGGAGTGGGCACGGCGGGGGTGGGCGCCGGTGTGGGCGACGGCGTGGATGCCGTCGCCGGGCCACCCGCTCCCGCAGGCGCCTCGGCGGTAGTGCCCGGCTGTTCTGTCCCGTTCGTCTTGCCGAATAGCCCCGCAATGAATGGCTTGCCAATGCACTCATAGAAGCCACGCCCGTCGCAGATGGACTTTGCCGAGCCCTCCACGAAGCGTTGCACCTTGTCCGGATACGTGTGGCAGCGCGGTGTATTGGTGCCCTTCACGCAACCGTTGTATCGCAACAACGCCGTTTGCCAGTCGCGGTCCGTGGTCTGCCCGGACTTGGTCTTCGGACGAAAATACTGGCTGAGGATGAACACGCCGTACTTCACGTTCGTCGAGTCCGTCGCGATATCCTTGCCGAACAGTGCGGACATCTGCTTTGTGAGCCACACCTTGGGGTAGACCTGCATGAGGCCCACCGCGCCAACGTTCGACGTCGCCTTCGATATGAACCGCGCATTCTCCGTGAGCATGACGCCGAAGATGATAGCCGGGGAGATGCCGCGCACGTAGGCCTCGCGCACCGCGAACTGGGCGATGGAATCGGCCCTGGCCGAGTCGACTTGCTTCAGACGCATGACGTCTTCGAAGAAGTTGCGCTTCTCCGCCTGGAACTTGGCCGTCGCCATGAGCTGGTCCACGTGCGTGCTGTCGTTCGCGCCAATGACGCCCGCCACGCCGGGCGCACGCTTTCGCAGTTCGTCGCCCAGCGTGCCGCTCGTCGAGTAGATGGGCCGCGTGTTGGCCACGGTATAGACGATGACGGCCACGAGGATGACCACGAGCCCGACGGCGCGCAGCACGTACATGAGGGCAGACGGCTTCTTCCCGCCCCCCCGTCGCCCCTGGTCGATCTTCCCATCGCGACGCTCGCCCTGCCCCCGGCGCTCTGCCGCGCCGTCGATCTCCGGCACTCGCCCGTTAACGGAAAATGCCGAAGTGGCCGAGGAGCCACCACAGGACGATGAAGATGAGGACGGTGCTGAAGCATCCGCCCCCCAACTTCCTGGCGCCGTAACCCGCGGCGAGGCCGCGCAACAGTCTGCTCATCGATCCGCGCTCCGGGTAAGGTGTCCGCCTCCAAAGTGCAGGAGCCGTACCTGATGCCGGAGGCGAGCGGCGATCCAGGCCACTCGAGTCGGCACGGACGCCTCGGGGCGCACTCGTGTCCCTGCGCTAGCGGTGCGCCGCGGCCGAATCCTCCCTGACCGCTCCGCCAATGACAGGAGCCGGCGAAACGGGCGGCGCCTGCGCCTCACCCACCTGGGGCAGGCGAAAGCGCACTGGGTTCACCTGATGGCCGTTCACCGACACTTCATAGTGAAGGTGGGGACCGGTGGTGAGGCCGCTGGATCCCACGGTTGCGATCGTGGCTCCACGCGCCACCTCCTGGCCCACCGTGACCAGCGCAGATCGCAGGTGCGCATACCGGGTGCTCACTCCGTTGGAATGCGCGATCTCCACTGTGAGGCCCAACGCGAAATAGCGCCCCACGTACGTCACGCGCCCAGCCGCAGGCGCGGATACGCGCGTTCCGCGGCGCGCGGCGATATCGATCCCCAGATGCGGCCGCACAACGTGGAGCAGCGGATGCCGTCTCGCATTGCTGAACCCGCTGACGATGGCACCAATGACTGGCAGTCCTTCCAGACGCGTCGGGACGGAGCCAGAGCGGCTGCCGGAAAGCACGGGCACCCTCGCCATGATCCGCTCCGCCGCACGTGCAGTTGTACTCGGCCGCGCCATGACGGGAACTGGAGGTGCTGCGATTGTCGCCGCAGATCCTGTTGCGCTGCCGTCCGCCAGAACCGCTCGAGCCACCGCCAGGGAATCTTCGAGTCCGCCAAGGCGCTCGCGCAGCGCACCCACCTCATCCGCAGATGACGCAACCTCCGGGCTGCCCAGCACCATCATGACGGCCGTCACCGCACTCGCGGCCAGGGCCAGAAGCACGACGATTCCGCCCAGGAAGGCACGAACCTGCCACCGTGCGAGCGTGAAAGCGCGCGTCCGTGCGTCGGGAGTAGGCGGTACGAGGAGGAGCGTCCACGGGCGGAGCTGCACCGGCACCTTCGCGCGAACCGGTCGCGGCACCGTCGACGCCTGGACATGGCGCGCGGGTGCTGGATGAGCCGCAGGAGGGCGGATCGGAGCGACGGCACTGCCATGCGGCAGTGCTGATATTGGGAGGATTGCGCCCGTGAAGCGCGGGGTGGAACGTTGCATGGGCATGGCTAGCGGGGCGTGCCGTCGGTCGCGCTTCCCGGCGCGCCGTCGCGCAGCAACTGCACGCTCGCGCCTCCCGCGGTGGGTTGCATCTCGATGCGGCCATTGACCACGCCGCCCTCCTGAACCAGCACGACCTGCGTGACGATGCTGCCGTTCACGATCGCTGTCGGCTGCAATTCCACCCGTTCGGATGCGTAGACACTTCCGGCCAGCGTGCCGCCGATGATCACCTCACGTGCGAAAATATCGCCGGTCATGCGCGCGCCGACACCGATGACGACGGTATCCGCGCGGCGAATGGTGCCAGTCAGCTCACCGTCGATTCTCAGGGAGCCTTCTGTATGGAGGTCCCCCACAAGCGACAATTGTCTATCGAGAAGGGAAAAACCGCTGCCGACATCAGGTGACCTGGAATCGGTACGGCGCGAAAGGAGGCTCATCGGGTGGCTCCTGCGAAGGCGGGATGGCAGACCCAGCGGCGGTCTGCCTGCAGGAACGATGAGTGGTCGGTCGCCGGAGCGCCAGCCCGCCCGATTCCTGCCTTTGTGACATGGCGCACAGCCCCAAATTCCCCCGGAAACAGGCCGGTTGAACTCGGTATGTGGCACGCGCCCTGCCATACAGGTGTATGAAAGCATCTCGGCAGAACGCCGATCATTCCTGGAGGTACCAATGCGCCCGTCCACCAAGACCCTCTTTCTTGCTCCCGCTCTCGTGCTGGCAGCAGCCTGCAGCAAGGACAAGCCAGCTGACGCCACTCTGAGCAACGACCTGACGCTTGCTGCGCAGGCGCGCCAGACCGCAACGCTCGATTCCATCTCGGCAGCCGAGCGTACCCGCGCGGCCGTCGCTGCGGCGCCCGCGCCGGCGCCCACCGCCCTTCGGACGAGTTCCGCGCCGGCGCGTACGACGACGCATCGTACCTCGAGCGCTCGGCGTCGCTCGAGTTCCGAGGGAAGTTATGGCTCGAGCAGCGGCAGCCGGACTGTCTACTCCGAGCCACGCACCGTTACCGAAAAGAATACAAAGCGTGACGCCGCCATCGGCGCCGCGGCGGGCGCCGTCATCGGCGGCGCGTCGACTCACAGCGTGAAGGGTGGCATCATCGGCGCGGCCGCGGGTGGTATCCTGGGCGGCATCATCGGCAACAACGTGGACATCAAGAAGCGTCCGGTCCCCTGATCGCCGGCCGTAACAGCCTGCGCGCGGAACGGATCGCATGAGGTGACGATGGAGGGCGAGCAGGTCTGCCCTCCATTGTCGCGTCAGGGTGTCCCGGCACTGGTTCAGGTGGGACGGTGCCGGTGTGCTGCTCAGATTGACAGCCTCAAGACGCTGGGCTAATATTCGGGGCTGCGGGTGCAATGGGCCTCGGCATACACATTACTCAGGGAAGGATGTACTGATGGTCGAGATCCATCTCGAAGAAAGCGATCGCCTGGATTGGGCGCTCAAGGCCTTCAAGCGTAAGATTGCCAAGGCGGGCATCCTCAAGGACCTGCGCAAGAAGCGCTACTACGTGAAGCCGAGCGAGGCTCGGCAGCTCAAGGCCGCCGCGGCGCGTCGTCGGAGCCGCACCGAGCGCTCGCGCTAGCCTTCGGGCACACGCGCAGTCAACGGATGGCGAAAGAAGACGCGATTCAGCTCGAGGGCGCCGTTACGGAAGTGCTCCCGAATGCCACGTTCCGGGTGCAGCTGACCAACGGTCACAACGTGCTGGCAACACTCGGTGGCAACATGCGCCGATTCCGGATCCGCGTGCTCGCGGGAGACCGGGTGACCATCGAGGTGTCGCCCTACGACCTTACGCGCGGCCGCATCACGTTCCGGCACAAGAACTAGCCTCGCACGGCACAGCACACACGGGAGCCTCCAGCGAGGCTCCCGATTGTTTTTCCCGCTCAGCGATCGGTTGCGACGTGGACGATGTCCGACTCCACCGTCGTTCGCGTGATTGCGCCCCGCAACCGGGTGCGCACCCGCAGCAGCAGCAACGCAGCCACCGCCGCGAGCCCCGCAACGAAGCCCCACCATAGGCCAACGGCGCCGAGCCATGTGTGGAAGCCCAGGCCAATGCTGACCGGCACGCCAACCAGCCAGAAGCCGGCCAGGTTGATGAAGAACGGCGCCCTGGTATCACCAACGCCTCGTAACACCCCGGCGCACACCGCCTGCGCACCGTCGAATACCTGAAAGACCCCCGCCACCGGGATGAGCGCGGCCGCCAGGGAGGCAACGGTATGGTCAGGCGTGTACATCGCCGCGAATGTCCCGGGCACCAGCAGGAACACCACAGCAGTACAGGCCATGAACCCGATGCCGCAGACGATTGCCGCGCGCGCACTTTCCCGCGCGGCTTCCGCATCGCCGGCACCGGCCGCGTGCCCCACACGAACCGCCGCCGCCGCCCCAATCCCCAGCGGCACCATGAACGTGAGGCTCGCGAGATTCAGCGCGATCTGGTGCGCGGCCATCTGCACAGTGCCCAGCACACCCATCAGCACACCGATCACGGCAAAGGCGCCGAACTCGATGCCCTGCTGGAGCGCGATGGGCACTCCAAGGCGAAGCATCGCCAGAAGTGACGCGGTGTGCAGAGTCTCGCCGCGAAGCGGCACGAGCGTCCACCGCAATGCACTCCATCCGAACGTCAGCAGCAACACGGCCATCAGCCATCGGCTCACCACTGTCGCCCACGCTGAGCCGGGCGCCCCCATCGGCGTCATGCCAAGATGTCCATACACGAACACCCAGTTCAGAAAGGCATTGGTCAGGTTCGCCACCACAATCACGACCACCAGCACGCGCACGCGGCGCATGGCCTGCAGGCTTTGCCGCAACACCACGAACGCGAGGAACGGAAACACTCCGAGAATCGAGATCCGGACGTAGGAGCTGGCGATGGGCACCAGGTCAGCGGGTTGATGCAGCAGCACCAGCATGCCGCGCACGGGAAGCAACACGGCAGTCATCACCACGCCGATCAGCACAGACAGCACGAATCCTCGCTGGATTCCCCGCGCTACGCCCTCCTCATCCTTCGCACCGACTGCCTGTGCCACTACCGCATCGAGCACCATCAGCGTGCCGGACGCCGGCACCACCAGGGCGGTGAAATACAGGTTGCCCAGGGCCACCGAGGCGAGCGCCTCGGCAGACACGCGCCCCACCATGACCGTGTCCACTACGCCCATGAGCATCAACCCCACCTGGGCCGCTACCACGGGCACGGCAAGGCGCGACATGGCCATCACTTCAGCGCGTGCGGGAGGGCGGGGGAACACTGATCGAATGCGGGTGGAAGGGGTAGAAGGGATAAGTTATGCGCATGCCATCCGTCCGCACCGCAACGCTGCTGTCCATCACCCTCATGACTGCCGTGAGGTCAGGGCAAGCGCAGCACGTCGGTCACGACACGATGCGCGCCGACACGATGCCGATCTCGATGACACACATCATGGCCCAGGCCATCCCGCTGTTCACGCGCGCCACGCCGACGGCGGGCGGAACGGCCGGCTCGCAGCTGGTGGTCTCGCAAGCGGTGGTGATGCTGCGGCGTGGGTTCTGGCAGAACCGCGCCGCGCTTGCCGCAACCCTGGACGCCGAGGGGCTTGCCATCCCCAACGGGGAGCTCGACACCGGCGCATACGGGGAAGGTTTCGTCGATCGTCGCCACCCGCACACCTACGCACACGAATTCATGCTGACTGGCCGAAACGCAGTTGGCGCACTCACGTACTCCGTCTCTGCCGGCCGGGGGTTCGCACCCTTCGGTACCGACGACCCGATGATGCGGCCGCTCGAGAAATTTCCCGTCAACCATCACCTGTCACAGATTCTCGAGCGCCTCACCGCCATCGGCGCGGTCCGCGTTGGTCCGGCCATCATCGAAGGCGCCACGTTCGGTGGCGATGAGCCGACGCATCCCTCGTCGTTGCCAACGCTCGACAGATTTGGGGATTCATGGGCCGTGCGGGGTACGCTGGTACCGGCTCGCGGCACCGAGCTCCAGGCGAGCTACGCGCGCGTTGCGTCGCCCGAAGATCCATCGGGCGCCGGCCTCGGCCAGCGCAAGCGCAGTGTTTCGGCCCGCTACATCTCGGCAGATGGCGGCCGCTACGCGCTCGCGGAATGGGCGAAGACCGTCGAGCGCGATGCGTCGAGACGCGAGGATGCGTTCAGCTACCAGTCGGCCCTCGTGGAAGGCGCGGCTCGCGTTGGTGCGCTGGGGATCGTGCTCCGGGCCGAGCAGAGCGACCGTCCAGAGGAGGACCGGCTCGCACAGCCGTTCCGCACCCCGCGGCCGGCGCCGGATCTCAGCATCAACGGCATCACGCAATGGCGCGTGGCAACGCTGCAGCTCGTGGCGCCCGCTACCTGGGTCCACGGCATATCCGGCGCGCCGTTCACTGAAGTGGCGCGCCTCTGGGCCGCTCCGCGCGATGCCAGGTCCCTGGCGACTCCCGATCGTCTCTACGGCACGTCCGGCTTCTGGATGCTCACGGTTGGAGTTCGGCTCCGCGCTGGTGATGCGCATGCGCGCATGGGACGCTATGGGGTCGCCGATCCTGGCGGTCCGGCGATTGGAACGCTCTCATCC
>JAYVNZ010000488.1:0-7160 GCA_043758185.1 Gemmatimonadaceae bacterium
GCGAACTGCCGGTCACCGCACCATGGATGGCGCAACATCCTCCGGCAATCGCGGCTCGCCGAAGCTTTGCCGGAGTGCTGCCGCGGACTCACGCAGGTACTGTGTGACCAGGTCCGCGCCACGCTGCACGGCTGGTTCGTTTGCCCGGATGGGACCGCCGGAAAACGCCAGCAGGTTCTGGGCGACGCGCGTGCTGGCCGAGCCGGCATTCCGTGCGGAGAACGCGTCGCGATACGCGCTGAGCCGCGCGTTGAACTGCCGCACCGCGAGCTCCAGCAATTCGCCGTCCACGTTCCGGTCCTTGTGCATGCGATGCAGCAGGGCGCGCAGCGCCTCCGACGGCGTGCGATCGTCGAGCGCGTCGCGCTGCGCGATCAGGATGCCGAGTGCGCGTCGGAGGTAGCGGAGTTCCCATTGCGCGTGATCCATGTCCCCGCGCGTGGCGTCGCGGGCCAGCCACTCCACATCGGCGGGCAGCGGTTCGGCCATGAGCGTGGCCGCATACCCCGCACTGCGACGCGTGAGGGTCCGATGGTCGCGGAAGGTGCGAAACAGGCGCACGGGCGCCGGTTCGTCAGCCCTGCAGCACGGGCAACGCGAGCCGCCCGGATGCGTTGCCCACCGCACTGGGCTGTTGCAGCCCCACCCGTTCGCGGACGTGTCGCTCCTGCATCAACAGGTCGCTCAGCCGCACGCTGTCCAGCACCTCATCGATGCGGCGCTGCAACAACTCCCACACCGGGCGGATACTGCAGTCATGGGACTCCGCGCACCGCTCGGCCTCGACCGGGTGGGACACACAGTGCACATCGAACGTGGAGTGCTCTGATGCCGAGATCACGTCGCGCACCGTGATGTCGCCGGGGGCGCGCGCCAGGCGATAGCCTCCATGCGCACCGCGGGTGCTGACCACGATGCCTGCACGCCGCAGCTTGAGCATGATCTGCTCGACGTAATCGGAGGGGAGCCGTTCCTGCGCCGCAATGTCACGACCCGTCACGGGCGCGTCTCCGCCGCGCCGTGCAAGGTGCAGGGCGCAGATCAGTCCGTATTCCGCCTGGGTAGTTATGCGCACGTGTGCAATCTAGTGCGGTTCTGGACGGCGCGCTCGCTTTCGCTCACTGGACGGCTCGTTCGCTATCGCTCACTGGACGGCGCGCTCGCTGATGCTCGCTGGACGGCCCGGCCGCTGCGCGGCCTCGACGGTTGCTGTCCCGCGAGCGACCGCGAGCGCACCGTCCCCCGTCCAGCGAGCGCGAGCGAGCGAGCCGTCAGCCGGCAGGCGTCAGCCGGCAGGCGTCAGCCGCCAGCCATCAGCCGCCCGCCACCATGCCGTGGGCGCCGCCAGGGACGCCGATCTCGGTCATCTTCCGCAGGTCGAGGACCTCGTCGATCTGGTCCTCCGGAAGCAGCTGGTCACGACGCACCATGTCGCGCACGAGCACGCCCTCCTTCACCGACTGCTTGCTCAATTCCGCCGCCTTCGCGTAGCCGATGTGCGGCATCAGCGCCGTGGCGAGGGCCGCGGAGCGCTCCACCCAGTACGCGCACATGTCCTCGTGCGCCTCGATGCCCGCCACGCATTTCTCGTTGAACACGCGCGCGGTGTTGGTCAGGATGCGCATGGCGAGCAGCACGTTGAACGCAATCACGGGCATCATCACGTTCAGTTCCAGCTGACCGTGCTCTGACGCAATCGCCACGGTGGTGTCCAGCCCCATGACCTGGAAGCACACCTGGTTGACCATCTCCGGAATGGAGGGATTGATCTTGCCCGGCATGATGGACGATCCGGGCTGCACGGCGGGCAACTTGATCTCGTCGATTCCCGTGCGTGGACCCATCACCATGATGCGCAGGTCGCTCGCGATCTTGCTCAGGTCAATGGCGAGGACACGCATGGCTGCGCTGAACCCCGCCACGTCCCCCATGCTTTGCATGAGCTGAATGCGATCCTGTCCCACGCGGAGCTCCAGGCCCGTGATGGTGCGCAGGTTCTCGACGGTGAGCGCCGGGTATTCCTTCTCCACCGTCACCCCCGTGCCGACTGCGCTTCCCCCGATGCCGAGGTCGCGCAGGTAGTCCGCCGCTTCCGTCACGCGCCGAATGCCACGGTCCAGCGAACCGGCGTACGCGGTGAATTCCTGCCCCAGGCGAATGGGCATGGCGTCCTGCAGATGCGTACGACCCGCCTTCACGACGTGGTCGAACTCACGCCCCTTCGCGGCGAGCGCGTCGCGCAGGCCGTGGAAGCTCTCCACGAGCGCCGGGAGCTGCGACAGGCAGGCGAGGCGGATGTTCGTCGGAATGGTGTCATTGGTGCTCTGCGCCATGTTGACATGGTCGTTCGGATGCACGGGGCTATATGCGCCGCGCTGTCCACCCAGGATCTCGTTGGCGCGGTTGGCCAGCACCTCGTTGACGTTCATGTTGTGCGACGTACCCGCACCGGCCTGATAAGGATCGACGATGAACTGTGCGTCGTGCGTGCGGGCCAGCACTTCATCCGCCGCCGCGATGATCGCGTCGGCGCGCGTCGCGTCCAGGCGTCCCGTCGTGCGATGCGTCATGGCCGCCGCACGCTTGATCCACACCTGTGCCATGACGAAAGGCCACAGCGGGGCCAGGCCACTGATGGGAAAATTCTCCTGGGCACGCACGGTCTGCACCCCGTACAGTGCGTCGGTCGGCACGTCCTTGTTTCCCAGTGGATCCTTCTCGATGCGGGTCGATGCGGGCATGAATCGGTTCTCGTGAAGTGAGGCGTCGTCGCAGTGCGACGATCAGGTGGTGACGGGAATCGCCAGCGCGTGGGCAAAGCGATTGAAGAAGGCGAACATCGCGATGACCGCCGTGATCTCCACCACCTGCGGAGGGGACCAGTGCGACGCGAGGGCATCGTACACCGGCTGGGGCACGATTCCCGGCGTGGGCGTCATTGCATCAGCGTAGCGCATGGCGGCGCGCCAGGGCTCGTCGAATACGGCGTACTCGGCACGCGCCACAGCGTCGAGTTGTTCCTCGGTCCCTCCCAGCCGCCTTGACAAGGCGGTGTGGGCGGCGAGTCAGTAGTCGCACAGGTTGATGTGCGACACGCGTGTGCTGAGGAGCTCCTTCAGCAGTACGGGAACCTCGCCCGGACCCATCACGGCCACCTGCAGCGCCGCCAGGCGCGCCGCAATCTCGGGCGCGTGCGCGGCCACCCTGTAGAGGTTGGGCACCTTGCCACGCGTGGCGACGAACGCGTCGAACGTGGATTGGACAGGCGCAGGCGCAGCCGCCGGTTCGATGAGTGAAAGTCTCGCCTCGCCGCTCATGATGCACTCCGCATGGGGATACTGCGTGCAATCGCCGTAAAGGCAATGCACGCAGCCAGGACCCCAAGACCCAACAGCAGGACACTCACGCCGTGCAGCCGCCCGAATGCAACACGACGCGCATCAGACGCTGCCAGCGATTCCATCGGCGCGCCGATGGCGATGAGCATTGTCCGTAGCGCGCGCTCCACGAGGAGCGCAGCAATGCACACAACGACGAGCACGCCCGCCCCCGCGGTCACCCAGCGTCCAGCATCCATCGACCGGTTCAGCAGGGCCACCACCGCGCCGACGAGAATCCCCATCGCGAAGAGCACCGGCAGCGTGCGCCCCACCACGGCGCCAGCAAGGGCGCGCGTTGGGAGCACCGCGAACGCGGCGGGCGCCAGGACCGCGGCGATGAACACGGCAATGGCGGTCCACGCCGCAAGGAGGGAACAACTCGCCAACCCGGACGTCGCGGCGCGCAGGCTCACCGCTTGATTGCCCGCGCTCGGCCGGAGAGGAAGGGATTCGTTTCAAGCTCCCGTCCAATGGATGTGGGTGACCCGTGCCCGGGATACACCTGCATGGCTGCGGGCAACGTCCCGAATCGTTCCAGCGACACATCCATCGCGTACGGGTCGCACAGCGGCAGATCCGTGCGGCCAATACTCCCTGTGAACAGGAGATCGCCCGACAGCGCAACGCCGTCACCATTGTAACTGACATGTCCCGGCGCGTGTCCCGGCACGTGCATCACCGTGAACTGCACGGACCCGCACGAGAGGATGTCACCGTCAGCAACGGCAACGGGCACAACGTCTGGCTGGTCCCAAGGGAGGCCGTACATCCGCGCGGCCTGCGCGGACATGGTCTCGTAGAACGGAAGGTCGAGGGGGTGGAGTCGGACGGGCACGGGATAGACTGCACGCACGCTGTTGATGGCACCAATGTGATCGAGATGTGCGTGGGTGAGCCAGATGGCGTCGAGCACCGCGCCGGACGCCCGCACCATGTCGACCAGGCGGCCACCCTCGTCGCCGGGGTCCACAAGCACGGCGTGCCCAGTCGTCTCATCCACCACGAGGTACGCATTTTCCTCGAAGGCGCCGACCGTGCGCACGTCGATCTTCACGATGGTGCAGTCTCCGCAGTCTCCACCATCGGCGACTCGCCAATACCGTGGTGCGCCAGGTAGCGTTCGGCCTCCAGCGCGGCCATGCACCCCGTGCTGGCGGACGTGATGGCCTGCCGGTAGTAATCGTCGATGACGTCGCCCGCGGCAAACACGCCGGGAATGGTCGTACAGGTGCGCCCACCCGTCACGACCACGTAGCCGTGCGGGGTGGTTTCCAACTGCCCGTTGAGAAAGGCTGTGTTGGGCGTATGCCCGATGGCGACGAACAACCCCCCGACGTCCAGCGTGGAGACTCCGCGCGACACGGTATTCTCCAGGGTCAGCCCCGTGATGCTGTCGTCACCGATCACGTCCGTGACCTGCGTGTTCCACAGCACGCGCACCTTCGGGTGACCGAGGACACGGCTGGCCATGGCCTTCGACGCGCGGAATGCGTCGCGTCGATGAATGATCACCACCTCGCTCGCGAACTTGGTGAGGTACAGCGCTTCTTCCATGGCCGTGTCGCCTCCGCCCACCACGGCCAGCACGCGATTCCGGTAGAATGGCAACGCCCCGTCGCACACAGCGCACGCGGACACGCCGCCGCCGCTCTGCGCGAGCCGGAGTTCGTTGGGAAGCCCGATCCAGTTGGCGCTCGCACCCGTGGCAACAATGACGGTATGGGCGCTCGTGGGCGCCGAATAGTTCGGCGTGATGCGGAACGGTGCAGCGTTGAAGTCTGTCGCCTTCACGAGCTCAGGCACCACGCGCACGCCATAGCGCAGCGCCTGCTCCTTCATCCGGCGCATCAGTTCGGGACCACTGATGGGCTCCGGAAAGCCGGGAAAGTTCTCGATGTCGGTAGTGAGCATGAGCTGCCCGCCCGGCAGATCTGTGCCTACCGGCTCTCCCTCGAACACCAGCGGGTCGAGGCTCGCCCGGGCAGCATAAATGGCCGCCGTCCACGCCGCAGGGCCGGAGCCGATGATGATCAGGTTTTCAGTCGTGCGCACGAACATGCCTGCCAGGTGAGAGTCCAGCGATTGAGTCAGCCTGCCGTAAGATATCAGGATTCTGAGCAGATTGGGTTGCCCGCCTGCGCGGTGGCTCGTCGCTCATCCATGCCGCACTCCCCATCAACCGCCGAGCTTGGATATCGCCCCGCGCTCGACGGCGTGCGTGCACTGGCAGTACTCCCCGTGGTCGTCTTCCATTCCACATACTCGCGCGTCCTGCCGGGCGGGGCCAACGGTGTGGACCTCTTCTTTGTGCTGAGTGGTTTCCTCATCACCACGTTGCTGCTCGAGGAGCATGCGGCGAGAGACGGTATCAGCATTGGACGGTTCTATGGACGACGAGCAGTGCGCCTGGGCCCGGCGCTCCTCTTCTATATCGGCGCCGCCGCCATCTTTTCCCTGACTCCCTGGCACGACGGCACCGGCTCGCCATCCGAGATCGGTCGATTCACGCTGGCGCTCCTGACCTACACGGCCAACTGGGTGCTCGCGCTGCAAACAATGACCTGGCCGACCTTCCTCGGTCATCTCTGGTCGTTGTCGGTGGAGGAGCAATTCTATCTGGCATGGCCACTCGTGCTTGCGCTGGTGCTGCGCCGAAGGGTCAGACCGATGCGCCTGGCGCTAACGCTGCTGGCCGCCGTTGCCGCCTTGTCACTGTGGCGCTCCATCCTGTGGCACATTACTCACGACGTTCACCGCGTCTTGTTCGGAACCGATTGCCGCGCGAATGGACTGCTCCTGGGAGCGGTGGTGGCGCTGGTTCGCCGCACCAACATGCGAGTCGTCGCGAAATGGGCGCCGGCCGCCGGTGTAACCGGTGTGTTCGCCTACCTGTGGCTGGCCGCGCAGCTCGACCAACCCTTCCATGCGTGGCTGCTGGGACTCAAGTCTGTCGAGGTTACGTGTGGCGTGATCGTGCTTGCGCTCACCGCGGATGCGCACGGACGCTGGCGCGCGCCACTCGAGTGGCCCATCATGACGTGGATCGGGCGTCGCTCCTATGCCATCTACCTGTGGCACGTGGCCGCGCTCTGGTGCGGCCTGCGGTTGTTTCCGTCGTCGCGCGCCGTGGCGACCGTCGCCGGTGTGGGCATGACCATCGCGCTCGCGGCCGTCTCCAATGAATTGGTGGAGCGCCCTGCCCTTCGCATCAAGCGCCGCTTCGCACGGCAGCCGTCACTCGCCCACGACGATACGCTGGAGCGCACCGTGACAATGCGACGCGGTCCCCACGAGAATACTGCACTGGCCGAGCGCAGCTGACTCGCTGATCGTGGCATCTGCCGCGATGACGTCGCGCACGTCGATCATGCCCACCCCATGCGTGCGATGCGTGCAGTGGAATACGAAGGGCCCCACCACAGGCCTGCCGGCCGCCCGCTCGTCGTCTGCATATGACGCAAGCGTCGGGGGCAGGCTCCAGTTCCGCTCTCCCCTGGTGGCCGGACAACGCGCAGGCTCGATGCAGTTGATCGGGCACACCCACTCGGCAAAGCTCACGTACTGCGTCCCATCCGCACCTGTCATCTGCCAAGGAATTCCCGGAACGCTGCCCAGCGGTTCCGCCTGCACGCGTCGCGCCGGCCATCGGTCGCGCGCGCGCTCGAGCAACCAGTCCGCCAGGAGGTGCGGCATCAGCGGCGACGGGACGATTGCGTCGTCCTCCACCATCGATGGACACTCCGACGCCGCCGCGAGGTATCCGAGAAAGAACTCAGCCCA
>JAYVNZ010000489.1:0-9106 GCA_043758185.1 Gemmatimonadaceae bacterium
CGACAGCCCGTAACGGCGCAGCGTGGCTGCGGACCAGTCGATGGACTCCTTGAACGCCGGACTCCCCGTGAGCCGGGGCCCGATGACGTTGGTGAGGTGGTTGAACAGCTCCAGCACCTGCGAGCGGTTCATGCCTTCGTCGCGGATGCGCGCGAGGGTGGACGCGTCCTGCGCGTGGGCGGTGTTGAGGCACACGACAGTGGCGGCCGTCGCGGCAAGCAATCGATTCATGGATGGCAGGGGAGGGAAGTGGTGGGGCGCAGTATGTCGCGGGCCCCGCGCCCGCGCCAGCGGGTGCATGGGCGTCGCGCGCGCGGTCACGGCCAACTTTTTGCTTTTGGCACGGCCACACCAGCGTGAGGTACTACCATGTTGTGGAAAGACAGCGGGCGCAGCTCGAATCTCGAGGACGGACGATCCTCCGGCGGCGGCTTCGGTGGGCGGGCGGGCATGGGCCTCGGCGGCACGGCCGTGCTCCTCATCCTGAGCCTCGTGTTCGGCCACAACTTCTTCAACGACGTGGGCGGCGGCGGCACCTCCAGCGTGGCGGAGCCCGGCAGCCCCATATCGGCGGCCGACTCGGCACGTGAGGAACCGGAGGTCCGCTTCGTGTCCTTCGTCCTCGACGACGCGCAGCAGACCTGGACCGGCATCCTTCCGAAGTACGGCGCCCGGTATCACGACGCGCGGCTCCACCTGTTCCGCAACGCCACCGACACGGGATGCGGCACTGGCCAGACGGCCATGGGCCCGTTCTACTGTCCGCTCGACGAGAAGGTGTACATCGACCTGGCCTTCTATGACGAATTGAAGACCAAGTTCGGCGCCGCGGGCGACTTTGCGCAGGCCTACGTGATTGCCCACGAACTCGGCCATCACGTGCAGCACATCCTGGGCACCGATGCCAAGGTGCGGCAGGCCATGCAGCGCAGCCAGGGACGTGCCAACGATCTGTCCGTGAAGCTCGAGCTCCAGGCAGACTGCTTCGCCGGTGTGTGGGGCCACTCCACGCAGCAACGCAACATCCTGCAGCCGGGCGACATCGACGAAGGACTGAACGCCGCCGCGTCCGTGGGCGATGATCGCATCCAGCAACGCACAACGGGACACGTCAACACGGATGCGTTCACGCACGGCTCCAGTGCGCAGCGCGCCAGCTGGTTCAGGAAGGGCTTCGATACCGGCGACCCGCGTGCGTGCGACACATTCGGCACGGGCGGCTGACGTCCTCGATGACGAGCGCGTGATGGCGGGGAAGACAAAAGGATTTATCGCGGAGGACACGGAGAACACCGACGCCATGTGCAATGCCGTCCCTGTGTCATCCGTGTCGTCTGTGGTTATCAGTTGTTCGTTCGATTCCGGATAAAGAGGGACTACGGCTTCGGCGGCGGGTTACTCCCCACGAAGATCCACACCGTATCCTCGTACGTGCCACGATGTCCGCCCACGAGATTCTGGGCGCCGGCCGGCCCCTGCTGCGCGGCAGTGGTGAACTTCGTGCCGATGGCCGCGATGCCGCGCAGGATCGAGATGTCGCCTGGCGGATACACCATGTGCGTATTGCGCGGTTCGGAGCCCGCGGCCGTCGGCTCCGATGGCGTGAGCACGCGAAGGTACAGGTCGCTCGCACCAAAGACCATCGTGATCGGGGCCTCGCGCGTCTCGAGCGTTGCCCAGTACATCTCGGAATGAAAGCCCTTGAACTCCGGGTACGTCCAGCTGAGACCCGTCTGCGTGTCGTTGTACTCCTTGTGGTAGACGTCGAACTCCACGCCCTTGAGGCGATTCTTGTACACCCGGTACGGGCCGCGGCCCAGCCAGCGCATGCCCGTCACTTCCCTTTCCGGGTAGTCGAACGTCACGCCCATGTAGGTGTGCGGACCCCGGGGGCGATAGCTGTAGTCCAGCCGCAGCCACCCTGTGGGCGACAGGCGCCACGCCACGCGCTGGAGTTCGCCGTCGTACTTCGCCTCGATGACGATGTCGTTTCCATCGACACGCTGTTCGATGGACCTGAAGGCCGCCGTGCCCTCGACGAGCCGCGGACCATCGGTGAGTGAAACAGTCTTGCCGTCGCGCACCAGGCGCACGAGCCTGCCCGTCGTGGAATCGATGCGCACGGACGTACCGCCCGCGCGCATGACGTAGGCCGAGCCTTCGCGCTCGACCGTGGCGCGCGGTGCGGAGGAGGAGACACTCGCCAGCACAACGGCAGTGGCCGTCGCCTCCGGCCCTCGAATCATCCACGTCCACGTGTAGATCTCCGCGCCATACGGGTCCGTCGCCGTGAGCGCGAACGCCTGATGGGTGCGCCAATCCTTCGGCAGGGTCGCCTGCAGTGTGCCCACGCCACGCGCGGGAACGGCGGGCGACGGGATGGTGCCGCGCGCCGATACGGTGTGGCCGACGCTCGTCGAGCCCGGCGATGGAAAGTCGAGCAACTGCCAGCGGAAGGTTACCTGTCGAAGGTCGGTGGCATCATAGCGGTTCTCAACGCGCAGGCTGCCGTCGAACGTCGCGGGGAGCCGGCTCTGCTCCGCACGCGGGATGTACACGGGCGCCCAGAGACGCTTGATGGTGTAGAAGCTCGCCTCCTTCTCGCGGTACGGACCAAGGATGCCATCGGGCGCGAGGTTGCCGGAAACATCAATGCGATTCCCCTGGTCTGCCCGTACGATGCCCTCGTCCGCGAACGACCAGATGAATCCGCCGACTCCCACCGGGCTGGCGAGTGTGGCGTTCCACCACTCCTCCAGGCCCGCGCCCGCACCGCCGTCGTACAGGCCGTGCATGAACTCCGTCGGCATGATGAGGTCGTCGCCGTGGAAGTACCACGCGGTACAGCAGTCGTACTGTTCGTAGTGCCCTGTGTTGATGCCGCTGAAGTTCTCCCATGGGTGAATCACCGTGCGCTTCTGCGGATCGTACTTCGCATATTCACCATCCAGTGCACGGTTCCAGCCCCCTTCGTTGCCGTTGTCCCACAGCACGATGGACGGATGGTTCACGTCGCGGTTCACCAGCTCGCCCACGAGCGGCAAGCCGGCCGCCGTGCTGTACGACTTCTGCCAACCCGTGAGCTCATCCAGCACGAACAGGCCGAGTGAGTCGCAGGCGTCCAGGAAGTGCGAGTCGGGCGGGTAATGCGACATGCGCACCGCGTTCATGTTCATCTCCTTCATGAGCTTCACGTCGGAGATGCTGAGCGCCGCGTTGGTCGTACGTCCTGTCGTGGGCCAGAAGGTGTGACGGTCGCTGCCCTTCAGGTGCACCGGCACGCCGTTGACGTAGAAGCCATCGTGCAGTCGCACCTCGACGGTCCGGAAGCCGAACGTCTGCACCACTTCGTGCACGGGTGCGCCACGAGAGGTGAGCCGCAGTCGCACGCGGTAGCGCGTGGGCCATTCCGCCGACCAGGGCTTCACGCCAGGAATCGCCGACGCGATGGTCACGCGCGACCGGCCACTGGGTGCCGCCACCGAGAACGGCGCACCAACAGGACTGCCGTTCATGGTCTCCACCTGCGCGGTGAGGCGGTCCACAGCGCCGGCTCCATCGACGTCGACGTCAGCGCTGAAAGCGCCCGTATGCTTCGCGTTGATGGCCACGTGCGCGATGTGCCGTTCCGGTACGGCCTCGAGCCACACGGGCCGGAAGATTCCCCCGAACAGCCAGAAATCCGATTGCCGCTCCGCGCGGTTGACGGAAGTGTCCGTGGAGAACTTCCGGACCGTCACCTCCAGCAGGTTCTCGTCACCCACCTTCACCAGGTCGGTGACATCGTACCGAAACTCATAGAATCCGCCACGATGCGTCGGGCCCGCCGACCGCCCGTTGATGCGCACATCGGTGTCGGTCATCGAGGCCCCAACCACGATCGACACGCGCTTGCCACGCCACGCGGCAGGCACGCGAAAGGCATGGCGATACTCCCCGATGCTGTCCGGCGCGGGCGTCTTCGACCAGTCGTCGCCGTACTTGTACGTGCCGAACCCCTGCATCTCCCAGTTGGACGGCACGGGAATGGTGGACCAGACGCCGGCGTTGCGCCCGCCACTCACGCGGAAGTCCCAGGCGACCGTACTGTCGCTCCCGGCACCGGACAGGTACTGCCGTGCAGTCGCTATGCGGGATACTTGCGCGGGCGCAGCGGCCGAAACGGCGAGCACGGCGAGAGCGGCTGATCCGGCACACCGGACCAGCGAATGGACGCGTGACACGAGGTAATTCACTCCGATAGGGAAAGTCGTTGTCGTCCTGCGCGAAGCGAAGGACCTGCTCGTCGCACTGGTTGTCGTCCTGAGCGAAGCGAAGGACCTGCTCGTTTCACCAGGACGTCAACTCCAGCGCAGGTCCTGGTTGGAGAGCGGCAACGACCGCACGCGCTTGCCCGTGGCGGCAAAGATCGCGTTGCAGAGCGCCGGTGGCACCGGAGGCAGCGCGGGCTCGCCCAACCCGGTGGGCGGCACGGCGCTCTTGACGAAGTGCACCTCCACCGGCACCGCGTCCGCAAAGCGAATGAGCGGAAAGTCGTTGAAGCTGCTCTGCACGGTGCGGCCCTTGTCGATGGTGATCTCCTGCCCAAGCGCCTGGGCAAGTCCGTCCTGCACCGAGCCCTGCACCTGGTTCTCGGCATTGAGCGGGTTGATGATCTCGCTGCCGATGTCACCCGCCGCCCACACTTTCTCCACCGTCAGCTTTCCCGCCTTGCTCACGCGCGCCTTCACCACCTCGGCGAAGTAGCCACGATGGCTGAAGTGAAAGGCGACGCCCATGCCCGTGCCGCGGGGCAGGGCAGTCTTGCCCCACCCGGACTTCTCGCGCACGAGCTCCAGCACGCCACGCGCGCGTGCCGCATCGTAGGGTGGTGGCTGCGGGCCCGTGGCGGCCGCATCCGCCTGCACGTTCGACAGCAGGTCGAGCCGGAACTGCAACGGATCCTTGCCCGCCGCGTGTGCCAGTTCATCGATGAATGACTGTGTCGCGAACGCGATGCCGTTGCTGCCGGGCGCACGCAGGAAACCCGTCGGCACGCCCAGCGGCATGACGGACGCGTCGAGCGCAAAGTTGGGAACGAAATGCTGCGGAAATTCAGTTCCGCCTATGCCCGCGCCTGCCGAGAAGCTCTTCTCGTCATTGCCGAACGACACGAAGTGGTCGCGCCACGCCACCACGGTGCCGGCCGCATCGAGCCCGCCGGTGAAGTAGTGATAGCCCGCGGGGCGGTAAAAATCGTGCTGCATGTCGTCTTCTCGCGTCCACAGCAGCTTCACGGGCACCCCCGCCACCTTTGCGATCCACGCCGCTTCCACCATGTAGTCGTTGGCCAACCGCCGGCCGAAGCCGCCGCCAGACCGCGTGATGTGGACGGTAATGTCCGTATCCTTGATGCCGAGCGTCTGTGCTACCAGCGCGCGTCCCCCAGCCGGTGCTTGTGACGGGGCCCAGATCTCGAGCTGTCCGTCCGGCTTCATGTGTGCCGTGCAGTTCTGCGGCTCGAGCGAGGCGTGCGCGATGAAGGGGTAGAAATAATTGCCCGTGATGGTTTTCGCGGCGCTCGCGAGCGCGGCGGCGACGTCGCCATCCTTGCGCAGCGAGCGTTGCGCGGGCTGCGCCGCCAGTGCGGACGCCTGCGCCGCAAAGCTCGTGGTGCCCTGCTGCACGGTCGCACCCTCGTCCCACGTGACCTTGAGCTTCTGCCGAGCGCTCTTCGCCTGCCACCAGCTGTCGGCAATGATCGCGACACCCGGCATGAGGCCATTCAGGTTTGTGCCGCCCTCGACGACGAACACCTGCCGCACCCCCGGCAGCGCCTTCACGGCGTCCACGTTGGCGCTGGACACCTTGCCACCGAACACCGGGCACTTCACGAACGTGGCGTACAGCATGCCCGGGACGCTGACGTCGATGCCGTACATCGGCACGCCCGTGACCACCTTGCGCGTGTCCACGCCGCGGACACGGTGGCCGATGATCCGGAAGTCCTTCGGATCCTTGAGCGCCACGGTGGCGAGATCGGGCGGCGTGACCAGCGCCGCCGCGGACGCCAGTGCACCGTACGTGAGCGTCCGCGCACTACCGCGGTGACTGACCACGCCCTTTGCCGTCTCGCACTCCGACGCGGGCACTCCCCACTGCTTCGCGGCCGTGGCCACGAGCATCGCGCGCGCTGCGGCACCTACGCGTCGCATGGGCAGCCAGTTGTTCGGCGTTGCCGTGCTGCCGCCGGCGACCTGACCCTGGAAGTTCTTCGTGTCCAGGTCGCCCTGCTCCACACGGACCTGCGTCCACTCCACGTCGAGCTCCTCGGCAATCAGCATCGGTAGCATCGTCTTGATGCCCTGACCCACCTCGGGGTTCTTCGCGATGATGGTGACGAGGCCATCAGGCGTGATGCGGATGAACGCGTTCAACGACGCGTCACCCGCCGCGCCCTGCCCAACGGCGGCTGCGGCGTTCAGCGGCTCGAGATAACTGGCGATGAGCAATCCACCGCCGGCAATGGCCGTCACGCGGAGGAAGTCGCGCCGAGAAACGGGGGAAGTGGGCGTGCTGCTCATCGGCCGCCTCCCTTCGACGCCTTGGGCGCGCCGGCCTGCACGGGTTGCGCCTTGAGTTCCGCCGCGCGGTGAATCGCCTGCCGGATGCGGAGGTAGGTGGCACAGCGGCACAGGTTGCCGTTCATCGCATTGTCGATGTCCGCATCAGTGGGATGCGCATTCTTCGCGAGCAGCGACGCGGCGGACATGAGCTGGCCAGCCTGGCAATAGCCGCACTGCGGCACGTCGAGTTCTTCCCACGCGCGCTGCACTGCATGCGTGCCGTCGGGAGACAGCCCCTCGATTGTCGTGACCTCGGCGCCCTGGCACGCAGCGATGGGCGTCACGCAGGACCGCACCGCGGTGCCGCCAAGATGCACGGTACACGCGCCGCACTGCGACAGTCCGCAGCCGAACTTCGTACCCTTCAGCCCGAGTGTGTCCCGCAGGGTCCAGAGCAACGGCATGTCGCCCGGTACATCCACGGTCTTTGGCTGTCCGTTGACCTTGAGGCTGACCTTCATCGTCCACCGCGTAAGGGGAGGGGCGCGGGCAGGGGACACCGCGCCTGTACCCTAATCTGGGGTCTTGCCCCCTCAGCGTCCAGCGAGCGGTCTACAGTTCGAGGTAGATGGCGCCGTCCTCGATGCTGAGCGCCACACCCGCCGCCGCAGACGCCTCCTGGAGCGCGGCCTGCAGCATCGTCACGGGGTCCGCACTCACGTCGAGGCGACGCATCAGCCCGTCGCCTTTCTTCGTGCCAGCGGTGAGCATGATCTTGAGGCCTCGGCGCTTGCACTTCACGCTCGTGCCGTCGGGCAGGGCCGCGTTCATCGGCTTGATGAACGCGTCAACGTAGTGCACCCCGATGCCCGATTTGTCCGCGGTCTGCGCCGGCAACTTCGTGGCGGCAACCGGACTGATGTCGCAGAGCTTCTGTCTCATGTGCGGCCGCCCAGATACTGGTCCATGGATGCCCGAAATGCCCGAATGTGATCGGGCGTGCTGCCGCAACAGCCGCCGATGATGTTCGCCCCGGCTTCCAGCAGCGGCACCACTCCGCGCACCATCTGCTCCGGCGTTTCGTCGTACACAACCTTCATGTTCTCGAGGCGCGGGAGCCCCGCATTCGGCTGGGCCATCACCGGCAGGCCTGTGGCCTCCTTGTAGCGCTCGACCGCCTGGCGCGCCCACACCATGTCCATGCCGGTTCCGCAGTTGAGCGCCACGATGTCCGCGCCTGCGCCCTGCATGAACTCGGCGGCCTGCTCAGGGTCCACGCCCATCATCGTACGAAACGTCGAGCCATCGAGCGTGACGTCATACGCCAGCGACCCGATGACGCATGCGGCGCCCGCCTCGCGCGCAGCGGCGATCGCCAGGCCCAGTTCCTCGAGGCCTGTCTGCGTCTCCACGATGATCGCGTCCGCGCCGGCATCCACGAGCGCCCTGGCCTGTTCGGCGAATGCCGACCGCACCTCGATCTCGGTGAATTCGCCGTACGGTTCCATCAGGCCACCGAACGGGCCGATGTCGCCGAGCACGAATCCGTCTCGGCCGCCAAAGGCCTCGCGTGCGATCTCGACAGCCGCACGGTTGATGGCGGTGACGTCGTCCGCGCTGCCATGGCGTCGCAGCATGATGCGCGAGCCGCCGAACGTGTTGGTGATGATGCAGTCGGAGCCGGCGTCCGCGTAGCGGCGCTGTATCGCAAGCACGCGCTCGGGATGCGTGAGGTTCCAGGCCTCGCCGCAGCCGCCCTGCTCGAGGCCGGCGAACATGAGCTGGGTTCCCATTGCCCCGTCACCCAGGAGGGGCCGTACCCTGATCGCGTCCAGCAGCAGTGGTTTCATGGGTTCCTATGCTCGCTCCGCGAGCGCGAAGTGAATCGTCTCCAGCGCGAGTTGCCATTTCTGAGTGCCGCCTGACAACTCGCAGTAACAGCTCGCACCGCCTGCGCTGCGTTGCAGCGCCAGCACATCGTTGAGCGGCCGGCCAAGCAACGGTTTGTCGTTCGCGATGGAGGCCATCAGCGAATCAGCGCCCGAACGATACCGGCACATGAACTGGTGGCCTTCGTCACCGGGCGCCGGCTCGCATCGTTGCTCGATGACAATGTAGCCCTGCTCTCGGGGACCAAGCGTGACGCTGTAGTGGAACTCGAACGCCCTGCCCATGTTGCTGCACGTGGTGCCTTCGTAGCGGAAGAGCGCCGACGTGGTACCATCGACATTCGACACAAGGGTCAGGCGCTCGTTGGTCCACCGTCGGAGGGCCTTGGCATTCACCGAATAGCTGGCGTTTGGCGTAAGCGGCGCAGCGGCAGGGAGGTCCGCGAGTGCTCGATCGTCCGGTCGCATCCGCTCCACCTCGGACCGGAAGCGCGCCCGCACAAAAGGCGTGCGACGATATGCGCAGCTCGGCAGCGAACAGTTCTCGCAGGGCACGAGCTCGCTCAAGCGACGCACCCGATCGACGTGCGGGGTGAGCCCGAAGAGTGCAAGCATCGACTTCTTCGGCCGCAACATGCCCGACGTAAGCACCTCCACGTCGACCGGCAGCCG
>JAYVNZ010000490.1:0-7565 GCA_043758185.1 Gemmatimonadaceae bacterium
CGCAGCGAAGGACCTGCTTTGTCGTGTGACGCGAGCAGGTCCTTCGCTGCGCTCAGGACGACAGCTTGCCTCGCTCAGGACAACGCGCCGAAGTGCACGAGGCGGATGTCTCCGCGCGCCAATCGGGTGCGCACGGCCGCCGAGCAGAGCGCGGCCACTTCGCGTTCGCGTTCGCTGCGGTAGGGATCGAGGGTGGCGAGCACGGCGTCGTCGTAGCCGGGATGCAGCATGATCTCGGTGGCACCCTGCGGCAGGTGGTCCAGTACGTGGAGCAGCCGGCGTTCGACGTCCGCGGCGCCCTGCAGTGCGATGCCTCGAAATGCCGGTGCGCGTGTCGCCGCGGCGCGATCATCCATGGCGGCGCCACGCAGCGCCGAGCGCCATGCGGCGTGCAGCACGAGCATCTTTCCGGTGGCGGCCGGTTCGCTGAGCGTTGGTGTGTCGAGCGGGCGACGGACGATGTGCACGCCGGCCGCGCGTGCGCTGGCGAGCACCGCGGGCAACACGCCCGGCAATGCGTGCGTGTGACGATGGCTGTCGAGGTGCGTGATGCGGATGCCCTGCGCGGCGAGCGCTCCGAGTTGCGCGTCGCATTCGCGCCGCACATCATGCGCGCTGACCCGGCCTGTGAGGGCACGCCACATCAGGGCGCCGAGCGGATGAAACAGCCCGTCGTGCGGATTGGTGAGCGTGGGCACTGTGCTCAACGGACGTCCCGCAAGCAGGTTGAGGTGCAGGCCGACTCCGAGGGTGGGGCAGCGTTCACGGGCCAGGGCGACGGCGGCGGCGAAGGCCGGCGTGTTCACCATCATCGACGCGGAGGACAGCGTTCCGGCCTCGTGGGCCTCGACGATGCCGCGGTTGACGCCGGGCGCGAAGCCGAAGTCGTCCGCGTTGATGACGAGGAGTGGCTGGGATGGCATGCGGGAAAGCTATGGGGAAGCGTGCCCCGCGCGTGCCGAACCGCTATCCGATCACGAACTCCCGCGGCTGCGGCGTGCCGTGCGGGGGCGTGTGAACGCCCGCGCCCCACTGGTCTTCCACGGGAAACACAAAGCGCGCGTTGGCCACGGCGTATTGCCCGCGCCAGGCATTGGTGCGCACGCGCCAGATGTCGATGAACATGCGGCGACTGTCGCTGGCAAAGCGCATGGTCGTGGGCTCATCGTCATAGCGGAAGCTGACCGCGGTCTGCTTGATGGCGAGGCCGTGCTGCTGCGCGATGTACAGGAATTCGATGTCGAAGCCGAACCCCGGAATGGTCGTGCGGGAGAAGCACAGCTGGGCGGCTTCCGCGGTGAAACCCTTGAGGCCGGCTTGCGTGTCGAGAATGCCCGGCAGCAGGAAGGCCTGCACGACCTTGTTGAACGCGCGGCTCATGAGGTGGCGCGTGTACAGGTAGTGGAAGAAGCTGGGGCTCATGAGGTAGCGCGACTCGGGCAGCACCCGGCAGGCGATCGCCACGTCGGCACCCCGTTCCAGCTCGCTCACGATCTTGTGCACTTCGCTCAATGGATAGGCGAGGTCCACGTCCGTGAAGACGCGATACTTGCCGCGCGCCGCCGCCATGCCGCGTGTGACGGAGAATCCCTTCCCGCGATTTGTGGCGTTGCGGAGGAGCCTGGCATATCCACGCTGGCGCGTGAAATCCTCGAGGATGAGCTGGGTCTCGACTTCGCTGGAATGGTCGTCGATGAACAGGACTTCGACCGTGCCGGGGTACAACCGCGCAAATGCGTCAACGGCCTCGAGGGTGGCCGGCAGCTGATCCGCGGCATTGTAGACCGGGATCACCAGGGACAGCGACGGCACATCCATCGTCTCGTCGAGCATGAGGCCCTCATTAACTATTGCAGACAGTCGGCGTCTGCGAGGTGAGGCAGCATTTCGGCACAGCTTTGCGTACTCTGAAGCAGCGGCAATGTTCGCGCGTGGCCACGCAGGGTAGGCACCGCGTGGTGTGTCTGTAGTACGAGAAACGTTCCAGTCCGCCACCACATGACAATGCGGTGGGGAGAGCTGGGCGTATTCTCCGTGCAACTGCAATCTAGCGAAGTTTCCCGTCATGACGCCATGCCGGGGATTTTTGACGTCGCAGTCCGTCTCGGCCACCCCTCAGCTGGGCGCCAACTGCACCTACGATTGACGCATCGACTTCACTTGCAAACGCGAGTAGAGTATCAGCACTCGGTTCAGGGAAAGAGTCGCCCTACATCGGCGCCCTGGCCGTCGCAGTGCCGAGAGCGCCCTGGATGGCCTTTGCCTTTTCGAGGTGTTTTTCGACGGTGGGTGCAGACTTCTGGATCATGGCCTTCAGGTCGGCGTTCTGCGTGCGATTGGCAGCATCCTGCGCGAACTGGAGCACTTTCGTGTGGCCAGCCACCTGATGGTCGGCAAAGAACTTGTCCCACGCAGCGCCCCTGGGCAGCGCCGTCATGCTGTCGGCCAGCGCGGCATCTGCCGCGGCGTCCGTGTCACCTGGCGGCATGACGGGCGTGATGCCTGCCGTGCTGGCCAGGGCCGCGCCCTCGACGCGCATGGCGTGATGATCCTTCATCATCATCCGGCCAAAGTCCTTCACGCTGGCCGAGGTGCCCTTGGCGACCGCCAACGCGCCCGCGCTGCTGTCCGCCACGTTATCCGCGTCAAGCCTGGCCAGCACGTTGGCATCGTCGAGCGGAGTGCGCGCGGCAGGCGGTGGAGTTACGGCCGGCGCCGCGACGGCTGTTTTCGTGCTGTCCTCTGCCTTCTCGCCCTTTCCGCACCCGGCGGCGAGAGTGGCGACTGCGAAGACGGCAAGCATCGGCTGCAATGACGGGCGAAGCATGAGGACTCCAGACGGCGGGATGACGGTCCAGCAGGACGTCGGCCGAGGAGGCAAAAAGCATACGCTCAGGGACATTTGGACAGACCATGAAAATACCGGACTCGACCGCAGTTTTCGGCCCGTATCTCGCATTCATGGTAGGTGTAGGGGCCGATGAATGGAGGGTGCCGTCCATGCGCCATGGTAGAGGGCTGATGTTGGTGTTCGCCGCGTGCGGCGCCATCGCGTGTGGTGACGGGAAGTCCACGCGTGCGTCCATCGCTGGCATATCGGCGAATGTGGCAGAGTTCGCCGCAGCCGCCACCGGCCAGAAGGCGCCCATGGCCGACGCGACGAAGAGCGCGGGGCACCTGGGTTTCGACACAGGTACGTATCCCGGTGACGCCGCCATGTTGGCCTGGCGCACGGGTGGTGCGCCGTACGAGTGGACTGGCTACTACCTGCCCAGCCCGTGCCACCCTGACGAAGGCTGGTCCGGCAAACGCGCGACGCTCACGTCGATGGGATATGGCCTGGCCGTCGTGTACGTAGGCCAGCAGACATGGGGTCGCACGCCTGGCGCGCCGCACCTGGTACCCGTGCAGGTGACCAAGCGCGTGAAGGAGCGCGTGGGTCGAGGCGCCAAGCGGCACACTGCGTGGCGCACGATCACGAATACCGTGCTGCGACGGGCCCCTGCACCAGCGCCCGATGCCACGTGCAATGCTGATTTCGTGACTGCCGCCCGCGGCGAGAAGGACGGAGCGGACGCCGTGTCGCGCACGGCAGCGGACGGCTTCGCGCCGGGAACCACGATCTTCCTGGATCTCGAACGAATGGATGCGTTGCCCCAGGTCATGCGAGAGTATTACAAGGCATGGGTGCGCACCGTCCTCGCCGATGGTCGGTTCGTCCCCGGCATCTATGTGCACACCTTCAATGCGAATACGGTGTATGCGGACGTGAAGTCCCAGTACCGCGCAGCGGGCCGCCAGCAGGATCCGCCGTTCTGGGTGGCCAAATCGAAGGGGTTCGACGTGACCAAGCTGCCGAGCGAAGTGGGGCATGCGTTCGCTGCGGTGTGGCAGGGCGTGCTCGACGTGGAGCAGACCTGGAACGGCCACAAGATTCCCATCGATGTGAACGTGTCGGCGACACAGTCGCCGTCAGCCGTGGGGCGACCGCCCACGGTGCGCGTGGGGAACTAGTGGACTGTTTGGCAACTTCGGTTAGCACTGGTTGTCGTCCTGAGCAACGCGAAGGACGTGCTTGTCGCCAGTCAAGAGCAGGTCCTTCGCTGCGCTCAGGACAACAGCGATAGCGTGGCGCGCCTTCTGCTCCATGCGGCGTCGTGAAACGCTTCCCTCTTCGCGCCTCCATTGCTCTCGCCATAGCGCTTCCCATCGCCCCTGGCTCGGCGGGCGCGCAACGCGCGGTGGCGGACACCATGTGCGCTGGCCGCGTTGTGAGTCGCGTCGACATCCAGCCGTCACCGCCACCCTTCGCCGGCACCGCGAAGAAGTGGCAGGCAGCAGCGCGCACGGTGGGCCTGCACCACGCCACCACCGATGCATCGGTTGTGGCTGCATTCCTCTCGATCGGCGTGGGGAGACAGTGCACGGAATTCCGCCGCGCGGAGTCGGAACGCGTGTTGCGGGCACAGCCGTTCCTGTCCGACGCCACGGTCCGAGTAGTACCTGACACCGCCGGCACCGTTGCCGTGATCGTCTCGACGACCGATGAAGTACCTGTCCTGGCGAGCGTGCGTTTTCGCGGACTCGCTCCCGAATCGTTCTCGCTTGGCAATGAAAATGTGGGAGGGCGTGCACTGCGTGCCGAGGTACGCGTCGAGCGCGCGCGTGCGTACCGGACCGGATTTGGAGGGCGCATCGAAGAGGACGTCCTGCTTGGACATCCGTTCCGGCTGGTGCTCGAGGCAGACCGCTACCGGAGGGGCAAGCGCCTTGGCGCGGAGCTCGAGCATCCGTTCTTCACGGACCTCCAGCGCAGCTCATGGCACGTGGGCTACGAGAACAGCGACGAATACTTCAACGTCGAGCGGCCGTCGCTCGAGGCACTCGCACTGGGGATGACGAACAGGACATGGGACGCGAGTGCCCTGCTGCGGACGTTCGGCACGCACACCGTCGGGCTGCTCGGCGGAGCGATCACGGGGCGGCGATTCGATCCGGCGGCGGCGGGCATCGTCATCGACGATACTGGGTTCCGCGCCGATACTGGCGTGGCATTGGCCGGGCGGTACACACCGTTTCGCGTGTCGCGCATCGGCGCATTGGGTGGGGTGCGACGCGTGTCCTTCCAGTCCGTGAACGGATTCGATGCGCTCGTGGGTTCGCAGGACGTGATGAGCGGCGCGGCAGCGGGGCTCTTCGCTGGCGGCGGTATCTCACGGTTTGGCGAGCGTGACATCTTCCTGTCGAGTGCGATGTACGCGGGCGCGGCCACGCGGAACGCACTGCTGGCCACGCTGGCGGCCGTCGAGGGTCGGCGCGATCCGTCTGGAGGTGAGTGGAACAGCGTGATCGGCAGCGCACGCACCGCGCTCTACTGGGGCAGTGCGCCCGGCATGGTGCTCGTGGTATCCGACGCGGTGTCGGGCGGCGTGCGATCGCGGCTGCCGCTTCAGGTCTCCTTTGCGGACAGGGATGGCGGACTGATGGCCTATCGGCGGTCGGGCCTTGCGGGCGCGCAACGAAACATCGCGCATGCAGAACTGCGCTGGAGTGGCGAGTCGATGATGCGTCGTGCCGACGTGGGCTTTGCCGCGTTCGGCGACGTGGGCACGCTGTGGGCGGGCGATGCGCCATACGGCGTGAATGCGACGCGCGCGACAGTTGGCGTGAGCCTGCTCGCAGCGTATCCGACGCGCTCGAAGCGCCTGTATCGTGCGGACATCGGCATCCCGCTGACTCGCTCCGGCTACGGCATGGGTCGCATCGAGGTGCGCTTCAGCAGCGCGGACCGGACACAGGGTTTCTGGGTGGAGCCGGACGACGTGGCAACAGCACGAACAGGCTCGGAGCCAAGCAGGCTGTTCGCGTGGCCATCGCACTGAGGGGAGTCTGACGGTCGGACAGTCTGACAGTCGGACTGGACAGCGACAGCGACTGCTAAACCGACAGCCAGGTCTTTCGCGATCGCTCAGCGCAACAGAAGGCTGACGACCAGAGGCGCCAGGAGGGCAGTCAACAGGCCCACACCGCCCATGGCCACGGCCGCCACCGCGCCTTCCTTCTCGCCCTCACTCGCCGCGCGCGCGGTGCCGAATCCGTGCGCAGCGGCGCCGAGTGCGAGGCCCGTGGCCATTGGAGAACGAACGCCGACTGCACGGAGCAGCGCAACGCCGATGCCGCCGCCCAGCGCCCCGCTGAGGATGGACACGATGGCGGACAGCGCGGGAATTCCTCCGACACTCGCCGAGATGCCGATGGCGATGGACGACGTGGCGGATCGCGGCGCGAGGGATCGCACGACGAGTGCCGATGCTCCAAGCATCGTCGCGGTCCCCATTGCCACCACCATCCCGACAACGGTGCCGAGTGCCAGGGCGATGCCGATGCCAAGCGCGTGTCGTCGCAGGTTTCCGAGTTGCTGGGCAAGGGGGAGCCCCAGCGCGACAACAGCCGGACCCAGCCAGAAAGAGAGCAACCGGCCGCCACATTCATACGTCGCGTAGGGTGTCGCAGAGACGCGCAACACAAGGACGATGACGACGATGCTTACGATTGCCGGATTCACCAGCTGCGTGCGCACGCGAGCATGAAGGGCGCGAGCCAGGAGGTAGACGATGATCGTGACAGCGAACCACATCACGGACGTCACAGCTTCCTCACCACGCGCTCCGCGACCAGTCCCACGACGAGCAGCACCGAGACGAGGCTGAGCAGGGCGGCCGCTCCCACAGCCAGGACGCTGTCGCGAAGCGCGTCAGCGTAGAGCAGGATGGCTGCGCCGGCGGGAACCAGCAGCAGCGCCAGGTGACGAATCAGGAACTCGGCGGTCGTGCGGATGGTCTCGGCAGGGAGGATGCGCGTCTGTATGAGCAACACGAGCAGCAGCATGCCGACGACGCTTCCCGGTACCGATGCATGCGCGATATGCGCGAGCCAATCCCCTGCGACGTTCAGTGCGACGAGTGTTGCGACGCCCGCGATGACACGAGTGTGACGCATTCACGAGTTCCCGGTGTGCGACTAGCTGAGCGGCTTCGCCCGGTCACCTTTCGTGAACAGAACGCTGCGCCGCGAACCAGCCAGGGTGGCCTGGACGACGTTCACCTGGTCGTCGAACAAGTCGCAAAGTATGGCATTGCGCACCTTGAGCGACGCAAGACCCGTCGCACTGGGTGCCTCGACACAGATCCACAGCAGGTCGATCGTGCGACGCGTGCCGCAGGAGTGCACGGCCAGCGGGCGTCCCGACGCATCCGTGAACCCGAACACCGAGGCGACGTACGCGAGTGCAGCAGCGTCCCACCGCGCGCCGGCGGCCAGGGGCCGGCCTCGCACGGAATGGGCAACCACGGTGCCGAAGTCGTCAGCGAACACGCGAATGGTGCCGCGCACCATGCCGCGCGCACGATCCTCGGTGAGCTCGGTGATGGTGGAATGGAGCGGATGTGCGTGTGCGAGCCTGGGCGCGGACACGGCGAGCGCGAGCACCAGCGCCGCGCGACGAATGCGGGCCGTGAGGCACGACGTACGGCTCACCACGGGCTCCGTTGCACCGCCCATGCCGA
>JAYVNZ010000491.1:0-20186 GCA_043758185.1 Gemmatimonadaceae bacterium
GGCCTTCAACCTCCGGATCGTCCTGTCGCAGACGGTGATCGTGGCGCTCGGTGCCATCGGCATGACCATGATCATCGTGAGCGGCGGCATCGACCTGTCGGTCGGTGCCACGATTGCGCTCACCGGGGTCATCACGGCCATCGGCATCAGGGAAGGGTGGTCACCACCGATCGCGGTGGGAGCGGCAGTGATCGCGGGCGGCGCGGTGGGGCTCCTCAACGGCCTGCTCATCACCACGTTGCGGGTGGTTCCCTTCATCGCCACACTCGGCATGCTCGGTATTGCGCGCGGCGTGGCCAAGTGGGTGGCGCACGAGCAGACCGTCATTGCCCCAGCCACCTGGGTGAACAACCTGCTGGTCACATTCCCCACGCCGTCATGGCTGATCGTCGCCCCGGGCGTGTGGATCGCACTCACGCTCGCCGCGTGCGCGTCCTTCGTGCTCGGCCGCACCGTGTTCGGGCGCAGAATCTTCGCACTCGGCTCCAACGAGGCGGCTGCCCGGGCGTGCGGCATCGATACGGACCGGCTGAAGGTCTGGACCTATTCGGTGTCCGGACTGCTCTTCGGACTCGGCGGTGTGATGCAGATGTCCCGGCTCCGGCTCGGCGATCCCACCGTGGCCAACGGCGCGGAACTGGACATCATCGCCGCCGTGGTGATTGGCGGAGGCAGCCTGGCCGGCGGCGAGGGCAGCATCCTGGGCTCGATGATCGGCGCACTCATCATGGCATTCCTGAGAAACGGTTGTCAGCAGATGGGGTGGCCCAACTACATCCAGGAGATCATCATCGGCGCCATCATCGTGCTGGCGGTGGCGCTCGACCGCGTGCGGGCGCAGTGGTCTGTGCGCACCGTTGCGCTGGGCGAGGCGACTGAGGTGTGAGGTGACGGCGCCCCTGCGGATGCTGGACGCGCATGTGCATTTCTGGGATCCCGACCGCCTGCACTACCCCTGGCTGTCGGACATGCCAGCGCTGCGGCGGCCATACCTCCCGCAGGATATGCCCGCGCTTGCAGACGGCGTGCTGGAGGGCGCGATCTTCGTCGAAGCCAATTGTCGGATCACGGAGAACCTCGGCGAGCTGGACTTCATCGACACCGTGACCGAGGGCGGCGCGCCCATACTGGGCACGGTGGCCTTTGTGGACATGTGCGATGTCGCGCGTCGTACGGGGGTACTCCGGGAAGTGGCGCGGCGGCCACGCGCCGTGGGAGTGCGGCACAATATCCAGCGCCAGCCCCCAGGGTTCTGCATCCAGGATGAGTTCGTGCGCGGCGTGCAGGCGGTGGGTCGCGCGGGTCTCGTGTTCGACCTCTGCATCACCGCCGATCAACTTGCCGAGGCCACGGAGCTCGTGCGCGGTTGCCCTGACACCACGTTCGTGCTGGATCATTGCGGAAAGCCTGACATCGCCGGGGATGCCATTGAACCATGGGCCACCGACCTGCGGCGTCTTGCCGGGCACGAGAATGTCGCGTGCAAGCTGTCCGGACTGCTCTCGGAGGCTCGGCCCGAGCAGCGCACGGTCGCCGGTATCCTTCCATACGCGAGACACGCCATGGAGTGCTTTGGTGCCGACCGGCTCATGTATGGCAGCGACTGGCCGGTGGTGACCACGGCGGGTGGCGAGCCACTGTGGCGTTCAGTCGTCAATAACGCAATATCAAGCTGGCCATACGCCGCGCGTCATGCGTTCTTTTTCGACAACGCCGTTCGCATATACGGAATACGAAATCATGCCCCAACCTGATTCGGTGGCAGCACGCCTTTCACTTGCAGGACGCACCGCGATCGTCACCGGTGGTGGCTCCGGCATCGGGCAGGCCATCGCCGTCCTGTTTGCCGAGCGCGGCGCGCGCGTTGCCATCCTCGACCTCGCTGCCGAGGAGACGGTCCGCCTCATCGCCGAGCGTGGCGGTGCGACGGCGTTCATTGCCTGCGACGTCTCGCAGCAGTCGCTCGTGGACGCTGCGTTCGCGACAGTGGCTGCCACGTACGGTCCGCTCGACATCCTTGTGAACAGCGCGGGCATCGCCCACGTGGGCACAGCGGAATCCACGCTGGAGGCGGATTTCGATCGTGTGTACGCCGTGAACGTGAAGGGTGTCTACAACTGCCTGCATGCTGGTGTCGTCGCAATGAGGGGCCGTGGTGGCGCCATCCTCAACATCGCCTCCGTGGCGTCTTCCGTTGGAATCCCGGACCGCTTCGCGTACTCGATGAGCAAGGGGGCCGTGCTCACCATGACCTACTCGGTGGCCTGCGACTACGTTGCGCAGGGCATTCGCTGCAACGCCGTGTCACCGGGCCGAGTGCATACGCCGTTCGTGGATGGCTTTCTCGCGCGGAACTACCCGGGGCGCGAGCAGGAGATGTTCGACAAGTTGTCTCGCACGCAGCCCATCGGGCGCATGGGCCTGCCGGGCGAGATTGCGGAGCTCGCGGCATTCCTGTGCTCCGACGCGGCAGCGTTCATCACGGGCAGCAACTACGCCATCGACGGCGGTTTCACTTCACTCAAGACCTGATCGCATGAAGCTCATTCGGTTCGGACCAGCGGGCGCTGAGCGTCCTGGCCTTCAATTGCCTGATGGGCGGCGTATCGACGCCACCGCGTTCGGAAGCGACTACGACGAAGCCTTCTTCGGCGGCGACGGCATTGCGCGCCTCTCAGCCTGGGCCCAGGCGCACGCACACGGCGCGCCCACGGTGCCCAGCGACGCCCGCCTGGGTCCGCCGCTCTGCCGCCCGAGCAAGATCGTCTGCGTCGGCCTCAACTTCCGTGATCACGCGGCAGAATCAGGCATGGCGCTGCCCACTGAGCCCGTGATCTTCTTCAAGGCCACGAGCGCGATCATCGGCCCGAATGACGACGTCATCATTCCACGCGGCAGTGAGAAAACCGACTGGGAGGTCGAGCTGGCAATCGTCATTGGCGCGAGGGCCAGCTATGTCAGCGAAGAAGACGCCCTCGCCCACGTGGCCGGCTACGTCCTGCACAACGACTATTCCGAGCGGGCATTCCAGCTGGAGCGCGGCGGCCAATGGGTAAAGGGCAAGAGCTGCGATACCTTTGCGCCACTCGGTCCCTTCATTGCCACGCGCGATGAACTTCACGACGTGAGCAACCTCGCGATGTGGCTCACCGTGAACGGCGAGCGCAAGCAGAACGGGAACACGCGGGAACTGGTATTCGGCGTGGCAACGCTCGTGAGCTACATCAGCCAGTTCATGACGCTGCTGCCCGGCGACGTCATCTCGACTGGCACGCCCGCCGGCGTTGCGATGGGGCACAAGCCACCGCGCTTCCTGCACGACGGTGACGTCGTGGCCCTCGGCATCGATGGCCTGGGTGAATCGCAGCAGCGCGTACGCGCACATCGGTGATGCGACTCGCCGGGCGGTCGGCTGTCATCACGGGCGCCAGCTCGGGCATCGGACGCGCGTCCGCGCTCCGTTTCGCACGAGAGGGCGCTCGCCTGCTGCTCGCGTCGCATCAGGATGCGCCGTCGCACGACCTGGTGCGCGAGATCGAAGCGGCTGGTGGCACGGCGGCATTCGAGCACACGGACGTATCGCGCCGAGCGCAGACCGAGCGCGCCATTGATGCCTGCGTCGCGCACTACGGGGGCATCGACATCCTGTTCTGCAACGCGGGCATCACTCTCCCGAAGTTGTTGACGGACACCAGCGACGATGACATCGAGCGCGTGCTCGCGGTGAACCTGCTGGCACTGCTGCACGCGGCGCGGTACGCTATTCCCATCATGCTGGCGCAGCCGAAGGGCGGCACCATCCTGTTCACGGCAAGCAAGACCGGCCTCGTGGCACAGACCGACTCACCTGTGTACTGCGCCTCGAAAGGCGCGGTGGTGATGCTGGCTCGGGCGCTGGCACTGGATTACGCCACGCGCGGCATCCGCGTGAACGCGCTGTGCCCCGGCATCATCGACACGCCAATGCTTCAGGAGTTCGCGGCCACGCGCCCCGATCCTGTGCATGCCTGGCGTTCGTACGAGGCTGCGCAGCCCATGGGCCGGCTGGGTACTGCAGAGGAGTGCGCGGATGCTGCGCTGTGGCTGGTGTCGGATGAGGCGTCTTTCGTTACCGGCGTCGCGCTGCCGGTCGACGGCGGCTTTACGGCAATGTGATGATGGCGACGCCCGGCCGGACCGATCGCACGATTGTCGCGCTGGATGTGTACGACATCCGGTTCCCGACGTCGGACCACCAGGATGGCTCGGACGCGATGAACGCCGACCCCGACTACTCGGCGGCGTACGTGGTGGTCCGCACGGATGCACACGATGGCATCGAAGGGCATGGCCTCACCTTCACCATCGGCCGCGGCAATGAGCTGTGCGTCGCGGCAGCGGAGTCGCTGCGTCCACTCGTCGTGGGCCGGTCGCTGGCCGGCATCACGGCGGACATGGGTGCGTTCTGGCGGCACGTCGTCGGCGATTCGCAGTTGCGCTGGGTGGGGCCCGAGAAGGGAGTGCTCCACCTGGCCACCGCCGCGGTGGTGAACGCCGTGTGGGACCTCTGGGCAAAAGTGGAAGCGAAGCCGCTGTGGAAGCTGCTCTGCGACATGACGCCCGAGGAGATCGTGCGCTGCGTGGATTTCCGGTACATCACGGATGCCATCACACCGCAGGAGGCGATCGCCCTGCTCGAGCGCCATGCGGCATCGCGAGAGTCGCGCATCGCGGAGTTGCAGAGAGATGGTTACCCGGCCTACACCACCTCCGCCGGGTGGCTTGGATATTCCGACGAGAAGATCCGCCGCCTGTGCCGCGATGGAATTGCCGACGGGTGGTCGCACTTCAAGATCAAGGTTGGGCGCGACCTCGCGGACGACATGCGCCGAGCGTCCATCATTCGCGAGGAGATCGGTCCGGCGCGCAAGCTGATGATGGACGCGAACCAGGTATGGGACGTGGACGACGCCATCGCGAACATGCGCGAACTGGCGCGTTTCGATCCGTGGTGGATCGAGGAACCCACGAGCCCCGACGACGTGCTGGGCCACGCTGCAATTGCCCGCGCGATTGCCCCCATTGGCGTCGCGACGGGTGAGCAATGCCACAACCGCGTGATGTTCAAGCAGCTCATGCAGGCAGGCGCCATTCGCTTCTGCCAGATCGATAGCTGCCGGCTGGGGGGCGTCAACGAGGTGCTTGCGGTGCTGCTGCTGGCCGCGCGGTTCGGCATTCCCGTTTGCCCGCATGCCGGCGGCGTGGGCCTGTGCGAATACGTGCAGCACCTGGCGGTGTTCGACTACGTCTGCGTGAGTGCATCGCTCGACGACCGCATCGTGGAGTACGTCGATCACCTGCATGAGCACTTCCTGCACCCAGTAACTATCCGCGATGGACGATACATGGTGCCAATGGAATCCGGTTACAGCATCACGATGCATCCGGAGAGCCTGCGCACCTATCAGTTTCCGGATGGCGCGGCGTGGCGTGCGCGCCGGCCCGCCGGCATTTCACCATGACTGGCTTGCAAGCAGGCGCCAACACGATGCGCGCCGCAGTGCTGGTGGGCGCCGGATGCCTCGAGATTCGCGACGTTCCGCGCGTGGATCCACAGCCGCGCGATGTCGTGGTTCGCGTGCAGGCAGTCGGCCTGTGTGGCACGGACCTGCACATTGTGTGCGGAGAGGCGAACTACAACCTCGACGACCTGGGCAGGCAACGTCCGCTGTCCGAGCATCCCCAGATACTCGGTCACGAGATCACTGGCGTGATCGTGGAAGCAGGAGCCGATGTCGAGGGCGTGGCAATCGGCGATCGTGTGGTGATTGACCAGGGACGCACCTGCATCAGCGATGCGCGGACGACGCCATGTGAATACTGCCTCAGTGGCGACTCGCACCAGTGCGACCACTATGGTGAACACGGCATCACGGGACTGCCTGGCGGATTTGCCGAGTTCGTGACCGTGCCCGCAGTGAACGCTGTGCCGTTGACGTTCGACATCATGCCGGAACATGCGGCACTCGCTGAGCCGCTCGGGTGCATCCTGCATTCCATGTTGATGGTGGAGCGGGCGAGCACACGATTCCGGTTGCGTGCCGAGCGCGGTGTCGCGGCGGTGCGCTCGGTGCTCATCTGCGGCGGTGGTCCGGCGGGCCTGCTGTTCCTGCAGTACTTACGCAACGTCGTCGGGTTCGACGGTGCGATCGTGGTGAGCGAGCCCGATCCGGTCAAGCGCGACCTCTCGCAGCGATGGGGCGCGATTGCAGTGAATCCCTCGGCGGGCGACGTCGTGACCCAGGTGCGCGACCTCGCGGGTGGCTCCGGCGTCGAGCTCCTCATCGAGGCGTCCGGTGCAGGCGAGATCTTCCGCGTCATCCCGGGGCTGATTCGCAAGCAGGCCACCGTGCTCCTGTATGGCCATGGCCACAGTGGCGTGGACCTCAGCGTCATGAATCAGGTCCAGTTTCGAGAACCCGTGCTGGTGGCGCCTGCCGGTGCCTCGGGTGGCCATGATTCCGCTGGACGTCCCCTCACATATCTTCACGCGTTACGGTTGCTGGAAGCGGGAACGATCCAGGTGGCCCCGCTCATCACGCATCGTTATACGACGCTCGATGAGCTGCCGATGGCGTTTGCGGGTGATCATCGTCAACCCGGATATGTGAAGGGCGTGTTGTTGCAGTAATGTAGGGCAATCGGCGATTCGTAACTCGTAACTCGTAACTCGTAACTCGTAACTCGTAACTCGTAACCGCCCCTGCAGTTTCAACCGCCACTGCATCAACCACAGAGGTACGCAGAGGTACGGAGTATCCAGAGCTACCCAGAGTCATGCAGAGGCACGCAGAAGACGGTGCGCGTGTATTGCCTTCCTTGAACCCATTCCCGAACGGAGCAGTCGATGAAATCACGCGCAGCAATTGTCCTGGGCATCGTCGTCACCGCCACCGCGTGCTCGGGAAAGGGTGATGCACCGAAGGCGGGCGCCACCACTGGGAAGACACTCTCGATTGCCGTCGTGCCAAAGGGCACGTCCCACGAGTTCTGGAAGAGCATTCACGCCGGTGCAATCCAGGCGTCGCAGGAACTCACGGCGGCCGGCGATTCAGTGAACATCATCTGGAAGGGGCCGCTGCGCGAGGATGATCGTGAACTCCAGATCCAGGTGGTGGAGGGGTTCACCACGCAGGGGGTGCAGGGCATCGTGCTCGCGCCACTGGACCGGCGCGCGCTGGTGCGTCCGGTAGAAGAGGCGAAGGCGGCCGGAGTGCCCACGGTCATCATCGACTCCGGCCTGGAGAGCGACGCCATCGTCAGCTATATCGCCACCGATAACTACAAGGGCGGGTCGCTCGCGGCAGACCGGCTGGGACAGGTGCTCAACGGCACCGGCAAGGTCATGATGCTTCGCCTGCAGGAAGGGTCGGCAAGCACGGAAGAACGCGAACGCGGCTTCCTGGAGCGCATCAAGTCAGCATTCCCGAAGATCACCGTGGTCTCTTCTGACCAATACGCGGGATCGACGCGCGAAACAGCCAAGCGCGCATCCGAGAACCTGCTCAACCGATTCGGTGGCGACCTCCAGGGCGTCTTCACGTCGAACGAATCCGCGACCATCGGCATGCTCCTCGCCCTCCAGGACATGGGGAAGGCGGGCAAGGTCCACCTCGTGGGGTTCGACGTGAGCCAGATCCTCGTGGACGCCATGCGCGCGCACCAGCTCGACGGCATTGCGGTCCAGAACCCCATGCGCATGGGCTACCTTGGCGTGAAGACCATGGTTGCCTTCCTTCGGCACCAGCCCGTGGAAAAGAAGATCGACACAGGTGTCACGCTCGTGACGCCGGAGAACCTCGACCTTCCGGCGACGAAGGACATCGTCGCGCCACCCATCGCGCGCTACCTCGGCGGCGGATGAGCGCAGTGCTTCGCGTCGAAGGAATCGCGAAGCGGTACGGCGCAACCGTCGCGCTCGATGGCGTGAACCTCGAGGTGCAGGCCGGTGAGGTGCATGCGCTCATCGGCGAGAACGGCGCGGGCAAGAGCACCCTGATGGCCGTGCTCGCGGGTGCGGTGCGCGCGGATGACGGCGCAATGCAGCTCGGCGGTGCGCCTTACGCGCCGGCCACCACGCACGACGCGCGGCGGCGCGGTGTTGCACTCATCCACCAGGAGCTGTCGTTGTGCGCGCACCTGACGGTGGAAGAAAACGTGCTGCTCGGTGGCGAGCTGTCGCGGCGAGGCGTGATCGACAGGCGGCGCAGCAGGGAACGCGCGCGCGCCTTGCTGGAAGAGTTGCCCCACCCGGAAATCCGTCCTGGCCGGCGCGTGAGTGAACTGTCGCTTCCCGCGCGCCAGATCGTCGAGGTCTGCCGAGCCCTCGCGGCCGACGCGCGCGTGGTGCTGATGGACGAGCCCACGAGCGCACTGCAAGGGGCCGACGTGGAACGCCTGTTCGCCCTCGTCCGGCGCCTTGCGTCGCGCGGCATCGCAATCGTCTACATCAGCCACTTTCTCGAAGAGGTCCGGCAGATTGCGAATCGCTACACTGTGCTTCGCGACGGACGCAGTGTGGACGCCGGATCGATTGCCGCCACGACGAACGAGCAGCTCATCACGAGCATGGTGGGCCGCTCGCCGACGGGACTCTATCCGGTCCGTCAAAGAGCCGAGGCCCCGGAGGTGGCGCTGGCCGTGCATGCGCTATCCGCGCCGCCTCGACTCAAGCATGCCAGCTTCGAACTGCATCGCGGCGAAGTGCTCGGCATTGCCGGCCTGCTTGGCTCGGGGCGTACGGAGCTGGTGCGCGCGCTGTTCGCCCTCGACGCCGCCGCCGGCGGTACCATCACGCACCATCGGCACACCACGGATGCCACGACGCTGCGCACGAACCGCCAAGTGCGCGACGGCTTCGGCTACCTGAGCGAGGATCGCAAGGGTGAAGGACTGGCCCTGCCCATGTCCATCACTGACAACCTTTGCGCCAGTCGGCCCCTGGTGGCAATGCCGCGGCTGGGTATTCTCGACATGGGTGCGCAGGTGGCGAGTGCCCGCACGTGGATGCGAGACCTGCGCGTGCGTGCCCGCGCGCCGACCCAGCCCGTTCGCGCGCTCTCCGGTGGCAACCAGCAGAAGGTTGCCATCGGACGATTGCTGCATCAGGGCGCCGACATCCTGCTGCTCGACGAACCCACGCGCGGCATCGACGTGTCAGCCAAGGCGGACGTCTACGAGATAATCGCGCGCCGAGCCGAAGCTGGCTGCGCAGTGCTCGTGGTGAGCTCGTACCTGCCGGAGCTGTTCGGTTTGTGCGACAGGCTGGCCGTGATGCATCGCGGACGGCTCGGTGATGCGCGACGCGTTGCGGAGTGGACCCCCGAGGGCGTGTTGTCAGCAGCGATCGGCAACGCCTGACTGCGGCGCGCCGCGACGTCAGTCAGCGCGCGCTGTAGATCCGCTCCTCCACCACCGCGACCGCGCGTCCCGTCTCGCCAGTCACGGTGGGCGCACGTTTCGCGAGGAGTGCCGCCGAAAAGTCCTCGATCAGCGGCAGGTGGAGGTTGGGGTGCGGTGGCAGCGACTCGATGGACTCCTGCGCACCACGCCGCACGTGCAGGATTCCGGAATTCAGCGATGCCACATGGAGCGAACCCTCCGTGCAGAAGATCGTGAGGGTATCCTGCGGCTCGCGTGCGGCATGCGTGACCGAAAGTGTGCCGTAGCCTCCACGCTCGAACTGGAACATGGCGACCGCGGTGTCTTCCACGTCCCGCTGAAAGGCGACGTTCCCCACCATGCTCGTGACGCCGCGTATTGGACCCAGCACGTCCAGCAACACCTCGATGCGGTGGCAGCCGAAGTCGAACATGGGACCGCCTCCGGATTGCTCGCGCACCACCAGCCAGTGGCGCGGGTGCTCCGGCGCAGGGTTGAAATGCTCGAAGGCATTGACCTGGGCGAGCACCGGGGCGCCAATGTCGCCAGACGCAAGGATGCTCCTGATGCGCGCGACCACGGGATAGAAGTGCCGGTAATAGGCGACGCCGAGGGTGACGCCATTCGACCGGCAGGCGGCGATGATGTCGTCACATTCGCGAACGTTCATCGCCAGCGGCTTTTCGCAGAGCACGTGCTTGCCCGCGTCTGCCGCGGCAAGGCACTGTGCCGCGTGCAGGTGCACCGGCGTGGCGATGTACACCGCATCGATCTCTGGGTCGGCAAGCAACTCGGGGAGACTGCCATACCAGCGCGGCGCACCGAACTCCCGCGCGAAGGCTTCGGCCAGCTCGCCACGGGCGCGACAGACGGCGGCCAGCGTACACGACGACAGGTCTCGCAGCGCGGGGGCGATGCGCTTTCTCGCAATGTCTCCCGACCCGATCAACCCCCAGTGCACCGTCAACTCGCGTCTCCTGCACGTCGCGTGATCCAGTCAGCGCATCTTGTTGCCATGCGTGCGCAATTGTACTGTTGCCGTCGCCCCGTGAACAGATGGGTCGCCGTGAACATTTGTGCGCGAACCCGCAAGCCGGTGCTGCCGCGACAGCTCGGGTCGTCACTCCGCCCACCCAGATGCCCAGACCCAAGTCCGCGCCAGATCCGTACCTGCTGGGAAAGGTGAGCGCGCTGTACTACCTCCGCCATCATACCCAGCAGGAGATCGCGCGGCGATTGCGGGTCTCACGCCCCACTGTGTCACGCCTGCTGCGCGAGGCACGCGAACTGGGATACGTCCAGATTACGGTCTCCCCGCCGCCAGGCCTGCACCTCGACCTGGAGACGCGTATCGAGGAGCGATACGGACTGGAATCGGTGCACGTGGTGGAGGGCGGGCCCGGACAGTCGCCGGACGTGCTGCGCCGGCAACTCGGTAGTGCGGCCGCCAAGTACCTCTCGCGTACCGTGCGTGCCGGCGAGACGATTGGCCTGGCCTGGGGCACCACGCTGAGCGCCATGGTGGACGCCATGGTCCCCATGGCAACGGAAAAAACGCGCGTGGTGCAGATCCTTGGCGGCGTGGGCGCGCCCGACGCTCCTGAGTACGGCGCCGAGCTCGTGAGGCGGCTCGCGCGATTGCTGGGTGCGCAGCCCATCCTCCTGCCCGCGCCGGGAATCGTGGCCACGCCCGCCGTACGCGATGTGCTGAGCCGCGACAAGCACGTCCGGGCCGCACTCGATGAACTCGATTCGCTCGACATCGTGTTCGTGGGGCTCGGATCCCTCGCGTCGAACTCGGTGCTCAACGACGGCCACACGCTCTCGCGCCAGGCAGCGAAGGAATTGCGTGCGCGCCGAGCGGTCGGCGACATTGCTCTCCGGTTCTTCGATGACGGCGGTACGCCCGTGCTCACCCAGCTCGATGACCGGATGCTTGGCATCACGACGCAGCAACTGCGAAAGGTGGAGCGCGTGGTGGCCGTGGCCGGCGGCAGTGACAAGTTCGCGGCGATCGCCGCGGCCCTGCAGGCGGACATCGTGGATGTGCTCATCACCGACCGCCTCACCGCAGAAGCGCTGGGCAAGCGCGCGCGCGACTGACCGATGGACCGCCGGCGCTTCCTGCACTCCGCCTCACGCGGGCTCGTTGCCGGCACTGTCGGCGCGCAGGTCGCACGCCCGCAGACAGCGGGCACGCAGGCGCAGGGGGACGCACCCGCGGTGGACCGCCGTGCGCGACTCGCCCGTCACGCGCCCGTCGTGCGCACCTTCGACTCCCGGTCCGCACTGAGCGTGGGCAACGGAGCCTTCGCGTTTACTACTGACGCCACGGGGCTGCAGACCTTTGCCGACGAATACACGGACATCCCGCTCGCGACGCAGGCGGAGTGGGGGTGGCACGAGTCCCCCAATCCCGCGGGCTACCGCATCGAGAAGGCAACGGCCATGTACGACGCGCACGGACGGCCCGTGCCGTATGCGAGCGTGCAGGATGGTCCCGCCGGCAAGTGGCTTCGCGAAAATCCGCACCGCATCTCCCTGGCTCGCGTCGGCTTCGTGCTGATGGCCCGCGACGGCGTCGTCGTGCACTCGTCGTCGATTCGCGATGTGGAGCAGCGGCTCGACCTCTGGTCTGGCACACTGTCCAGCCACTTTATCGTGGACGGACGCGAAGTTCGTGTCACCACGCACGCGCACCCTGTGCGCGACGTGGTTGCCGTGCGTGTGGAGGGCGACGCGCTCAACGCGTCATGGCTGTCCATCCGGATCGCCTTCCCCGGCGCGGGCACCATCCATACAGGCGACCCCGCGGACTGGTCGCACCCCGAACGTCACCACACGGAAACGGTGACGCGCGATCGCGATGCGGTGTGCTGGCGAATACGCCAGGACGCCGACGAGTACTGGGTGCAGGCACAATGGAGCCAGGGCGCGACCCTGCGCACGGTGTCGGAGCATGAATTTCATGTCGATCCCGCGCCAGGCAGCACAGCGTTCGAATGCACGATCGGCTTTGCAGCGACACGCGACACGGAGCCGTTGCCCGTTGTCGAGGCAACTGCGGTTGCGTGCGCGGCGCACTGGCAGGTGTTCTGGAGCGATGGCGGTACGCTCGACCTTTCCGGCAGTACCGATCCCCGCGCGCCGGAGCTGGAACGCCGCATCGTGCTGTCCGAGTACCTCACCGCGATCCAGTGCGCCGGCAGCATGCCACCGCAGGAAACCGGCGAGACCTTCAACAGCTGGTTCGGCAAGGCGCACCTGGAGATGCATTGGTGGCACTCCGCGCACTTCGCGCTCTGGGGGCGGAGCGCGCTCCTCGAGCGCAGCCTGCCATGGTACGGGCGCATCCTGCCCGAGGCGCAGGCCAACGCCCGTCGGCAAGGCTACCGGGGTGCACGCTGGCCCAAGATGGTGGGACCGGACGGACGTGACAGCCCTTCGGGCGTCGGCGTATTTCTCGTCTGGCAGCAGCCGCATCCGATCTACCTCGCGGAGCTGGTCTATCGCGCACGTCCCAGTGCCGCCGTGCTCGAACGCTACCGGGACATCGTGTTCGCGTCGGCGGAGTTCATGGCGTCGTTCCCGTGGTGGGATGCCTCGGCGCGCCGTTACGTGCTTGGCCCGCCGCTCATTCCGGCGCAGGAGATCCATCCGGCGCGCACCACCTTCAACCCCACCTTCGAGCTTGCGTACTGGGCGTTCGGGCTGGAAGCGGCACAGCGGTGGCGCGAACGACTCGGGCTGCCGCGCGAGGCGGACTGGGACCGCGTGCTCCGTGGCCTGTCCGCACTGCCCATGCGTGATGGCCTGTACGTGAATGCCGAGTCGGCACCGGATACGTTTACGGACGCACGGCAGCGCCGCGACCATCCCACGCTGCTGGGTGCGTACGGCTTCGTGGCATCCAGCCGAGTGGACCGCGCTGCCATGCGGCGCACCTTGCTACGTGTGCTCGACACATGGCAGTGGGCGGACACCTGGGGATGGGATTATCCGCTGGTCGCCATGACGGCGGCGCGTCTTGGGGAACCGGAGCGCGCCATGGACGCCCTCCTGATGGACACGCCGAAGAATCACTATCATCCCAATGGCCACAACTACCAGCGGCCCGGCCTCACGACCTACCTTCCTGGCAACGGCGGGCTTCTCAGCGCGGTCGCCATGATGGCGGCCGGCTGGGATGGTGCGCCCGCACGGCACGCTCCGGGTTTTCCCCGGCACGGCTGGTCCGTACGCCCTGAAGGGTTGCTGGGCCTGCCCTGACCACGCGAGGAACACATGTCGGATGAAATGGGACGTCGGGAGTTCATCAGGCAGGGCACCATCGCCGGGTTGATTGCCGGTACAGGTCTGCCTTTCGCGCACGTCTCTGCGCAGCCACCTGCCGTTATGGGGCCCGCTGCGAGAGCCCAACCTGAATCCTCGGTCGCAACTGCGACGCGCGCGTTCGACAGCAAGGCATTCTGCCTCTCCGAGTACGACGCCCTCGAGCGATCGCTCACGTTCACGGCAACCACTGTGGCCGACGCCGAGGCGTGGCAGCGGCGTGCGCGCGCGCGGCTGGTCGAGCGACTTGGAGGCTTTCCGGCCACGCGCGTACCGCTCAACGCGGAGGTGCTGGAGACCGTCGACTGCGGATCGTATGTGCGTGAGAAGGTCGTCTTCGACACACGGCGCAACCTGAGCGCACTGGGCTACCTGCTGGTGCCGAAAGGTGTCACCCGCCCGTCGCCGGCTGTCGTCTGCGTTTCGGGGCATGGCCGCGGCTTGCCCGATATCCTCGGACCGCTCGATGCCGCGGGTGATGGGCCGGAGCGGTCGGCCACTTACGCACGGGAGTATGCGCTGCAGTGCGTGGAGCGCGGATATGTCACGTTCGCGGTGGAGCAACTCGGATTCGGTAGCAGGCGTGATGATGCAGCGCGCGCCGCAGGGCCCGCCGAGAATTCCTGTCGTCCGGCTGCGTGCGCCGCGCTGTTGTTCGGTCAGTCGATGGCGGGCTGGCGTGTGTGGGACATCATGCGCGCCATCGACTACCTCGGCGAGCGCAGCGAGGTGGACCCTGCTCGCATCGCGACGCTTGGCGCGTCGGGCGGGGGTACGACGTCGCTGCTGGCCGGTGCCCTGGACGAGCGTGTGAAGGTGGCGGTGGTGAGTGCCTACTTCAATACGTTCCGTGACAGCATCGTGAGCATCTCGCACTGTCCGGACAACTACGTGCCCGGCTTGCTTCAGGACATGGAGATGTCCGACCTTGCCGGATTGGTGGCTCCGCGGCGGCTGTTCGTGGAGTCCGGACGGAACGACAGGATTTTTCCGATCGCTGGCAGCCAGTTGGCGATGACGCACGCGCGTGCGATCTACGCGGCCTTTGGTGCGCCGGACCGCATCGGGTACGCGGTTCATGAAGGCGCTCATGAGTTCAACGGTGCGGCGGCATTCGACAGCCTGGCTCGCTGGCTGTAGGCCCGTGTGCCTGGCGGTTCGACATGCCCGAACTTGACAGACAGGAGGGGTACAGATAGTGTCTCCGACCATCGGTTCCCCCGGGTGTTCGTGGGCCGTTGGCATGTGCCCAGTGGGCCATCCTTCCGTCCGGTTCCCCTCGGCGTGGTCGCTGCGATCCCCTCGTGGCTGGCACTCCGGTCAAATTTGGCAGCAGGTCGTGACGATTGCGTGGAACGCCGGGTGATCTGTTGAGCGCAATTAGTTCCGTCATTGAACAAACATGCATGTTTCAGGTGCCGCGTTCCTGCGCCGCCGTCGTTCGTGCTCGACGCAGTTTGTCATCCACCGCCACATCGCCGGTCTCACCTCGGAGCATCGCCATCATGAAGCGTCGGCTCATCACCGCCAGTCTGCTTTCTGCCTGCGCGTTCGTCCTGCCCGCCTCGCGCGCCGTTGCGCAGGGTGAGACAGGACGCATCGTCGGGACAATCACGGGAACGGACACCAAGCTTCCCATTCAGGGAGTGCGTGTCACCCTGCTGGGGACACAGCTCACCGTGACTACAAATCCGGAAGGCCGGTATACGCTTGCGGGCGTGGCGCCAGGTTTGCGCCGGATTCGTACGTCGGCCATCGGCTACACTCCGGTGATCATCGACAGCATCCCGGTGCGCGCAGGCCAGACCGCCACCGCGGACATCTCGCTCAAGCACCAGACGGTGCAGCTCGAGCAGGTCGTCGTCACGGGTTATGGCTCACTCGCGAAGCGCGACGTCACGGGTGCCATTGGCCAGGTGGCTGCGCAGGAGATCAAGCAGGAGCCGGTCACCAATGCCATCGATGCCATCAAGGGCCGCATTCCCGGCGTCGATATTGTGTCGACAGGGAACAAGCCGGGCGATGGCGTGCGTGTGCGCATTCGCGGGCAGCGCTCGTTGAAGGCCTCGAACGATCCCCTGTACGTGCTCGATGGCATTCCCATGGCGGGCGGCATTGGCGACCTGAATCCGAGTGACATCGAGTCGATCGAGGTCCTCAAGGATGCCAGCGCCACGGCCATCTATGGCTCCCGCGGCGCCAATGGCGTCGTGCTGGTGACGTCCACCAAGGGCAAGGCAGGCAACACCCGCACCACGTACGACACCTATGTTGGCGCGCAGAAGGTGGCGCGCAGAGTCGATGTGTTCGGTCCGGAAGGGTATGCCGCTTACAGGAGGGAAGCCTATCGCAATCCCAACACGAGCGCCGCGCTGTACAAGTGCGGTGGCGTAGTGTCCCAGACGGATTGCCCTGAAGGCGATGCAGTCACGTTCTATCAAGAAGAGCTCGCGGCAATGAAAGCCGGCGTGTCCACGGATTGGCAGGACCTGATCACGCGGCGGGGCTCGCAGGTCAGCCACCAACTGTCGGTCACGGGCGGCAACGACCGCAACCAGTTTGCTGTGAGCGGCAACCTCCTCAAGCAGATCGGCACGACCCTCTCGCAGGCGTACGACCGCAAGAGCATGCGCGTGAACTACGAGGGGCAGGCAACCAACCGCTTTCGCGCTGGTGGTTCGGCTCTCCTCGTGCGCAGCCTCCAGAACCTGGGCCGCGGTGATGGCCTGTATGGCGAGGCGCTCGCAGACACGCCACTCAGCGTGCCCTACGACAGCGCCGGCAACCTCGTCTTCAAGCCCACGGCGGACGCCCAGCGCGACAACCCGCTGTCCGACGTAGCGAACTGGAAGAACGACAACCTCCGGACGCGTGTGTTCGGCACACTGTTCGCCACCGTCAACCTGGCCGACGGACTTGATTATCGCGCCAACTTCGGGCCGGACCTGACCTTCAATCGCAACGGAACGTTCATCGGCGCCCAGACGCAGAGCAAGCAGGGTGCTGGAACGGACCAGTCGATCAGGGACCAGAAAACGTTCGATTACACGCTCGACAACCTCCTGACATACAAGAAGAATCTCGGGAGTGCACACAAGGTCGATGGCACGCTGCTCTACTCGATCGAGAAGCAGAGCTTCGAGGAGAACTTCGGCTCGTCGCAGAACCTCCCGTACGAGTCTGCCGGCTACTACAACCTGGGTGCGGGCGCCATTGTGTCCGGCATCAGCAGCCAGATCTCGCAGTGGGCCCTTCAGTCCTACATGGCGCGCCTCAACTACACGCTGCTGGACAAGTACCTGCTCACCGTCACTACCCGCGTCGATGGATCGTCGCGCCTTGCGGAAGGCAACAAGTATGCGACGTTCCCGTCCGTTGCGCTGGGTTGGCGCGTGCTCGATGACGCGGCTGGGCAGCGGTTTGGCCCCGTCAGCAGCCTGAAGGTGCGCGGCTCGTATGGCACCACCGGTAACACCTCCGTGAATCCTTACCAGACCCAGGGCTCACTCGACCGCACGGCGTACGCGTACGGTTCCACCGCTGCCTTCGGTTACCAGCCAGGCAACCTGTCCAATCCCGAGCTGCGCTGGGAAAAGACGGCAACGCTGGATGGCGGCGCGGACTTTGGTTTCCTCGACGGACGGTTGTCAGGTTCGCTCGATTATTATCGCGCCAACACGACTGACCTGCTGCTCGATCGTGCGTTGCCACCATCCACCGGCTACACGTCCATCACGCAGAACGTGGGCGCTACGCGCAACACCGGTGTCGAGCTCGCCCTGTCGGCCATCACGCTTGACGGGTGGCATGGACTGCGCTGGACCAACGACATCACGTTCGCGCACAACAAGAACGAGATCGTGTCGCTCAATGGCGGCAAGGTGAATGATCCAGGCAACAACTGGTTCATCGGCTATCCCATCAACGGTAGTGCCGGCTCGGACAATCACCTGTGGCGGGATTACAAGTTCGCGGGTATCTGGCAGACCGCCGACGCGGCGCTGGCGGCGAGCTTCGGCCGCAAGCCTGGCGAGATCCGGATCGAGGACATCAATGGCGACGGCAAGTTCAACGCCGATGACAAGACCATCCTCGGCAATACCTATCCCGTGTGGACCGGCGGACTGAGTTCACGCGTGGACTATCGCGGCATCGACCTGTCCGTGCAGGCGATCACGCGGCAGAACTTCATGCTCCGCAACGACCTGATTCGGGGTGCCTCGCTCGCGGGCCGGTACAACAGCATTGCCGAAAATTTCTGGACGCCGAACAACCCCAGCAACACAACCCCGCGTCCGGACAAGAACACCGAAAGCCCCTATTTCAACGATTCCCGCGGCTATCAGGACGGTTCGTTCGTGAAGATTCGCAACATCACGCTCGGCGGCACGGTGCCGGCACGGTACGTCTCACGGGTTGGCGCCAACTCGATGCGCCTCTACGTCACGGCGCAGGATCCCTTCCTCTTCACCAAGGCGAACGTGCTCGATCCGGAGAGCCAGACGGGTTCGGGCGTTCCGTCGTTCCGCACGTACCTCCTTGGCGGGAGCTTCGGCTTCTAATCAATGATGACTCCCACCTCCATCATGACCCATTCCACGACCCGCAGGCTTCTCGCGCCCCTCGCCGTGCTCTTCCTGGGCGGCGCCGCGAATTGCGTCGACCTGAAAGAGACACCCATCACGGGTATCACGAGCGCGTATTACTCCACGCCTGCCGGCTTCGATGCGGCCGTGAATGCCATGTACCTGCCGCTCCGCTCCTTCTGGGCGCTCGAGCGCGGTTCGACAATGACGGTGTTCGGCACAGACGAATTCCAGAAGGGCGCCGACGGCGGGTACAAGTTCTTCAATGACTACACGTCGGCACTCAACGGCGACGTGGACTTCATCCGCCTCACCTGGACCGATTTCTTCGCCGGCGTCAACACGGCCAACACCGTGATCGATGTTGCAAAGACGGCCAGCATACCCGCAGCGACCGCGAGCCTGCGCGTGGGTGAAGCGAAGTTCCTGCGTGCGCTGTACTACTTCACGCTGGTGCGCACGTTCGGCGACGTACCGCTCTACACGGTTCCAACGGCCGGCGTGCTCACAGCCACCGTCCGCGATCCCGCAGCGAAGGTCTACGACCTGATCGTGTCCGACCTCATCGCGGCAGAAGCGGCGCTTCCCGACAAGGCTGCCCAGTATGGCCGTGCCGACAAGCCCGCCGTACAGCACCTGCTCGGCGAGGTGTACCTCACGCGCAACGCGCCAGGGGACATGGCGAAGGCAGAAGAGAAGCTGAAGGCCGTGGTCGGGAATCCGCGCTTCAAGCTGCTCGCTACGGAAAAGCTGAACTGGGACTTTGGCAACGAGGTCAACTCCGAGGTGGTGTGGGCCATCCAGTACACGGCGGATCCCATCACGAACGGGGCGGCCGGCACGGCAAGCCAGTCCGGTGTGGGCTACGGCAACAAGCTGCACCTCTACTGGGGCTTCCCGTACGATCAGGAGCCCGGCATGCTCCGCGACATCCCGGGTGATCGCCCGTTCAAGCGCTTTCGCCCCACCACGTGGCTCCTTGGCCTCTGGAACACGCCGGGCACCACCAACAACACCACGCCCGACCAGCGTTACCAGGACATCTTCAGGGTGATGTGGACGGCGAACAATCCCAACAACACGGGCTACAAGCTTGGTGACGGAACCGTCATCACCCCCAAGTACAACATCGGCGACACATCCATCTTCTTCCCGTCACGTGAAGTGACCGTTGCCGAGCGCAAGGCGGTGAAGTACAAGCTGTATGCGCCATCGGAGTACAACGACGCCATCTTCCCGCCGATGAACAAGTACTTCGACCCGTCACGCACCTCCACGAACCAGGAAGACGGCCAGCGCGATCACCCGATCATGCGCCTCGCCAACACCTACCTGATGCTCGCGGAAGCCCAGTTCAACCAGGGCAAGCTTGCCGAGGCGGCGGCGAACATCAACATCATCCGGACGCGGGCGGCGAAGCCGGGTCGTGCGGCGGAGATGCAGATCACGCCAGCGGACCTGAGCATCGACTTCATCCTGGATGAGCGCGCTCGCGAGCTCACGGGCGAGACGACGCGCTTCTTCGACCTCACCCGCACGCACAAGCTCGTGGAGCGTGTGAAGAAGTACAATCCGGGTGGTGCGCCGAACGTGAAGGACTGTCACGAGATCCGCCCCATCCCCACCAGCGAGATTCTGCTCTCCACAGGCGGTATCAAGCAGAATCCCTGCTATTGAGCCACGGCTGACCGGCTCGGGCGTCGCGGGTCACCCGCGGCGCCCGAGGCGTTTCAAGCAGCAACGCGAATCATGTTCGACGGACACCGCGTCACCGCAGGGCGGCACGACGGCTCACTGTTTCGTGAAGACCTGCGGCACGCTCCCGTCTATCATCATCGTGGTCGGCGT
>JAYVNZ010000492.1:0-1742 GCA_043758185.1 Gemmatimonadaceae bacterium
TGTTCTTCGGCGAACAGCATGACGACGCCGAGACACACCGCGCGGAGGCAGAGTTGCTCGAGGCCATTGGGAGGTCGGGGCGCCCGGTGATCGTGTCGCTGGAGATGTTCGAGCGGGACGTGCAGCCGGCGCTCGACGCGTACCTCTCGGGTCGCGCCACGGAGCGCGAGTTCCTGGCCCGTTCACGACCGTGGGATCGGTACGCCTCGGATTACCGGCCCCTCGTTGAACTGGCGAGGCGCCATGGCTGGAGGGTGGTGGCGGCCAACGTGCCGCGACCACTCGCCTCGGCGGTCGGCAGGCGCGGGATGATGGCGCTCGACACCCTGTCCTCAGCATCGCGCGATGTTGCGGCCCGCGAGATCGTGTGTCCCATGGACGACTACCACGCGCGGTTCATGGAGTCGATGCAATCGCATTCGGCCGGCTCCGGCCCGGCGCCGCAGGTGGGCGATTCCTTGCCCACGGCCATGGCGGAACGCTTCTACCTGGCGCAATGCGTCAAGGATGAAACAATGGCGGAATCCATCGTGCACGCGCGACTTGCCGCGCCACGCAATGCGGTGGTCGTGCATTTCGACGGCGCGTTCCACAGCGACTATGCGCAGGGCACCGTGGCGCGCGTGCAGCGGCGGCAGCCCGCGTGGACACTGGTGGTGCTCAGTGCGGTGCCCGTCGCCGACCCTGCTGCGGCGCCCATTGCCACGCAGGGCGGCAAGGCGGACTATGTGATCTTCACGCACCATGCAGCGCCAGCTGATCGATGATACTCGTCGTGGGGGCCACCGGATTGCTCGGCTCGGAGATCTGCCGCCGCCTGCGCGCGCGCAACCTGCCAGTGCGCGGGCTCGTGCGTGCGGGGTCGCCGGGAGAGGCCGCCCTGCGCGCCATGGGTGTGGAGATCAGCACGGGGGACCTGCGTCGGCGCGCGGATGTCAGAGCCGCGTGTCTCGGCGCGCGTGCGATCATCTCCACCGCCACGGCAATGGGGTCGAAGGACAAGAGCCTCACGCTTCGCGCAATCGATCGCGATGCGCAGTTGCAGCTTGTGGAATTCGCGACGGCCGCGGGGGTCAGCCAGTTCGTTTATGTGTCGATCACGCCCAATCTCAAGCCGACCGCTCCGCTGATACGCTACAAGCGTGAAGTGGAGCAGGCGGTGATGGCCAGCGGCATGCGCTGGACAATTCTCCAGCCCTCCGTGTTCATGGAAGTGTGGCTCAGCAGCCTGCTGGGGTGGGACATCAATGCGGGCAAGGCGATGATCTTCGGTGCCGGCGTTGCCCCACTGAGCTGGATCTCGGTATGGGACGTGGCCGAGTACGCCGTGCGCAGCCTCGACGACCCGCGTGTCGCGAACCGTGCGGTGCCGCTGGGTGGACCGCAGGCGATGTCACCGAATGCCGTTGTCGAACTGTTCGAGCAGGTGTCCGGCCGGAAATTCTCGGCGAAGCATGTGCCTCCGACGGTTCTGCGAATGCTGTCCCCCGTCATGGCGCTGTTCAACGAAGGGGCGGCGTCGGGCATGTCGATGGGGGCGCAGTCCGCAGGGGGCGACGTCATCGACTCTCCCCTCCAGCGCGAGCTGGCGCTCCCGCTCATCACCCTGCATGACTACGCGGCGCGCGTGGTACGCGCGTAATCGCCCGTCAGCGCAGGAATCGCCGCGCGACCTGCTCCAGCCGCTCGTCGTTCGCGCGCTCGGCTTCCGCGAGAATGACTTCCACGTACGGGTGCAGGCG
>JAYVNZ010000493.1:0-6917 GCA_043758185.1 Gemmatimonadaceae bacterium
GGATTGGCGAGGGCGGCCCGTGCTCTATGAATCGCCAGTGCCGCGCGTGACGGGCGATGGGCCGCTGGAACTGCGATCACTGCGCGTGACGGAGGATCCCGGCTACGTGTACCTGCGACTGGACGTCGGTGCAATCGACTGGGCGCGAGCACACTACCAGATCGGAATCGACACCTACGGCGCGTCGCTCGGTGATACACGCCTGCCGCACACGGGGACGCGATCCCCGGCGGGGCTCGAGTTCGTGCTGGACATCGGGGGACCTGGAGACACGCAACTACTGGTAGACCACCCGTACAATCCGTACCGCGCCGTGACGATCCCTGGAAGCAGGCCGGCCGCTGTGCAGTACGTGTACAACCCGCCCTTCCGCACCCTGGCAAACAGCGCCGGCCAGTGGGATTCGCTCGTGGTGGTTCCAAACCGGCGACGCATCGGCCGCGACGGGCACGTCTATCCCGCGATCAGTTACAACCGGAACCGGCTCACGTACGCGCGCCAGCAGGACAATTCGCTGGCTGACTGGTTCGCGAGCGCAGCCGGCGTCATCGAAGTGCGGATTCCGTGGGGGATGTTGCAACTCGTGGATCCCTCCAGTCGCAGCGTGCTGCATGGAAACGCCGCCACGGGCCAGGTTGCGGGGGTTCGAACGGATGGCTTTCGCTTTGTGGTGGAGAGCTACGATCCTGCCAATCCGCGCACGGGGGTGGATCGCCTGCCGCGTGGCGTGGCGGCAGGGACATTTGCCCAGCCCCCGCTGTGGAGCTGGCCCACCTGGGAGGTTCCTGCCTGGCATGCGGAGGTGAAGCCACTGTTCGGTGCGATGCAGCGTGCGTTCGGAAGTATCCCGGAGCATCCACCCGCACCGTGACGCGTGCGCCATCGCAACGGCGGGACCTAGAGGCCCAGCCGCGCCGCGAGGCCGATCGTGTAGATGCGGTACTCGCTGCCGCCCGTCTGGCCCGCGGCGGCAACGTTGGCGTACCGTGCCGTCAGCGTGACCTCGCGCGCGGGATCGAATCGATACCCTGCCGACAGCGCGAGACGCTCGGCGACGCGTGACCCTGCGGAGGATCCGAAGAAGTCGATCGACTGCCGGCCAACGCCAACGTCCGCGTCGCCATTCCAGCCCAGCTCCGCGCCCACGCGTCCGCGCCCGCTCACTTCGGTCAACGTGTATCGCTTTGGAGCGAAGTAGCCGTCCGTCGTGGTGGTGTCGTAGCCGAATCGTCTCGCACCGACTGCGGCGCTCCAGCGCCGGTTGTAGCTCCAGCGCAGCGCTGAGGAGAATGCGCGTCGTGCATTGTCTCGCGTGCCGCCGGTCAGCCGCGCGCGACTCGCCGCGGTGGCGATGGAAAACCGTCCGGGAAGCGCGAGCTCCGCGTCCGCCGCGAATTCCGAACTCACCACGCCATTGGCGATCAGCAGTGCGGTTTCGTCGAACGGCGTGCGCGCCGCATCCGCGTTGAGGGTGAGCACACGGGCCACGATACCGGACGCGTGCAGTCCGGCGTTGGCGATTGTGCGAGGCCGCGACGGAGCGGGCACCAGCGATGACGTGTGTCGCGACACGCCCCCGTCCGCGCGCAGCCACCACGTACCTGGTTGCCACCGCGCAAAAGCCCCTGCCACATCCGCTCGCGAGTTCGTGCTGCCGAGATGGGCGGTCTTGCCGGTGAAGTGAACGCCGATTCTCGTGTGGGGCAGGGCGAGGGCCTCGTAGCCCAGGCGGAGCACGGATACGCGATTGTGATCGCTGTCGTCCGTGCCGTACGTGTTCACGGTGACTGTGGGGCGCAGGCTGGCGTCCACCCAGCGGAGCAGCACGCGCGCATCGCCGTATCCCGGGTTCACGACTAACGCCTCTCGCAGGGCCGATGCGGCCTCACCGTCGCGCCCAATCCAGTGCAGGACCTGGGCACGACCAGTGAGTGCCTCGGGGTCGCGGGGTCGCGCAAGGACGATGCGATTCCAGTCCTCGAGGCTTCGCTGAAGCTCGCCGCCCCACGCGGTGACCCTTGCGAGCCCCTTCTGCGCGTCGGCATTTCCAGCGCCGGCCAGCGGCGCGTAGATGGCGACCGCTTCACCCAGCCGCCCGCTCCACGAGAGCGCGCGCGCATATTCGACCATCGCCTCGTGATCTGCCGGATGGGCCGTTGTCCACTCGCGATAGGCCAGCAATCCCTCGTCGCTGCGGCCCTGCCATGTGAGCGTCTGCGCGCGACCCACCACGGCATCGCGGTACGTCTTGTCCACGGCGATGACGGAATCGTAGATGGCGATTGCGGAGGAGTAGTTCGCTGCCCATGCGAGGGCGCGCGCCAGTGCCAGGCGACCTTCCGTATCCTGTGGCTCGAGATAGACGTATCGGCGGAAGAGATGCTCCGCGGTGCCGAGGTCGTTGTCCCACGCATGCAGGGTGGCCAGGCGAAACACCGCACGCGACGAGGAGGAGTCGCGGTCAATCGCAACCGTGTACAGGTTGGTTGCGAGCGGATAGTCGCCCACGCTCCACGCGCTATCGGCACGCGAGAGTATTTCCGGGAGCCTGCTACCGGCCGCCACCTGGACCGGCGAGGTGGAGGTGGTGATGGTCGAGGTGCCGCCAGTGCGTGCGGTGGCACAGGCCGCGAGCAGGCCACATGAGACAAGGCCGACGAGCGTCAACGACGGTCGCCGGCAATCTGCAACTCGTGGCATGCTGCCTTCGCTCAGGTTGCTTCGAGGTGCGGTTTCCGGTGAACGCCGGCACCGCCTGCCTCCGCGTGATGAACGACGGAGTAGTTCCGTGAAGTTCAAGTGTCCGCCGCGGGCTGTCAAGCGCGCGCCGGCTCGCGAGGTGTCCATTGCGCGTGTCGCCCCTCGCGGAGTGTGGCGCGAACGTCTATGCTACGCGCTCGGTTGCAGCCTGCGTTTTCACCTGCGTTCCCCGGATTTCCCGTGTCAGTGCCGGAATCAGCCCCAGGATTTTCCCGCCGTCAGTTCCTGGCGCGCGCCGGTGCCGGCGCGGTCGCTGCAGTGGTGTCGGCACCCGTCGTGGATCGCGGGCTGCGTTCGTCGCTACAGGCGGCTGGGTTGCGTGCGCCGGATGTGCGACATGCACGCAGCATTCCGATCGGGCTGGAACTTTATGCCGTGCGACGCGAATTGGCCCGAGACCTTCCGGGCACCCTGAACGCGGTAGCCGCGATGGGATATGGCGTGGTGGAATTCTACGCACCGTATCTCTCATGGACGCTTCCGTTCGCGAAACAGGTCCGCACCCAGCTGGACGACCTGGGGCTGCGATGCCATTCGACCCACAATTCATTCGCTGCGCTCACGCCCGGCGACACGATGACGAAGGCGATCGAGCTGAACCAGATCCTCGGCGCGCGGCACATCATCCTCGCATCGCCGCCGGCGAGTGCCACTGGCCTCGAGGAGTGGAAGCGCGTGAGCGAACAACTCTCGACCGCCGTAACCCTGCTCGCGCCCCATGGCCTGCTGGCCGGATTTCACAACCATCTCGTGGAATGGACGCCGATGGCCGGTGGCGTGCGCGTGATGGACGTCCTCGCGGCCAATACTCCAGCGGAGTTCGTGTTGCAGCTCGATGTGGGAACGTGTCTCGAGGCCGGAGTCGATCCTGTTGCATGGATCCAGGCGAACCCGGGTCGCATCCGGAGCATACACCTGAAAGACTGGGCTCCCGGAAAGGAAGCAGACGACAAGGGATTCCGCGTGCTGTTCGGTGAAGGGATCGGCCCATGGCAGCGGATCATCGCAGCGGCCGAGTCGGTGGGCGGCGTCGAGTTCTACCTGATGGAACAGGAAGGCAGCCGGTTCTCGGAGCTGGAGACGGCACGCCGATGCCTCGACACCTGGCGGTCCATGCGCAAGGCTGGCTGAGCAAACTCCTGTGCTATCGGGCGGCGGTGCGAATCGCCAGCGCCCGGTCGTCGAGGCGTCCAGCCTGACCAGCCTGCCCTATGGTGCGGAGCAGCCTGGCGTAGTCGGTGAGCACTTCGCCAACCCCTTTCGACGCAGGGCCGAGTACAGCCTCGCGAATGGCTAACGCGCGTCGGTAGCGCACGGCAGCTTCGTCATGCGTACCTTCGTCACGCAGCACATTCGCCAGGTCATATTCGGCTGTTGCAATGCTTGGATGGTTGGGCGTCACCCGCTTCTCCAGGATCTCGAGCGCGCGACGCAGGCGGATTTTCGCCTCGGGCAGTTCGCCGCGCTGCCACGCAATCTCCCCGAGATTGATGTTGATGGACGCGACGTTCGGGTGATCGGCGCCGAGCGCCCTGGACAGGCTCACTTCGGCACGGCGGTAGTACGACTCGGCGTCGTCATACCGTTTCAACCCGTAGTACACGATCCCCAGGTTATTGAGCGTCCTGCCAACATCGGGGTGGTCGTTGCCCACCACGTGCGCATACATGTCCAGGGCACGCCGGAACAGTGGTTCGGCGTCAGCGAATCGCCCCTCTGCAAGATACGCCGACGCCAGAAACCGGAGCGTACGCGCCTGGTCCGCATCGTCTGGCAGCGTGCTGCGCGCCCGCAGGGCCAGTGCACGTGCGAGCAGCGATTCCGCGTCGGCGTAGCGGCCGCGTGTGACGAGCATGCCGCCCAGCGCACTGAGGGTGATGGCCAACCGCGGGTCGTCACGCCCCAGGACATGTTCCTGCATGGCCGACGTTCTCCTGTAGATCGACTCCGCCACAACGAACCGCCCCTGTTGCTGGGCCAGGTGCGCGAGGTCGAGCATGCTCGCTTGGAGGTCCGGGCTGTCTGCGGCGAGGCGTGCTCGCTGGAGCGCTATCGCCTGCTCCAGCAGGGGCTGCGACTGGGAAAACAGGCCCATCTCGCGATACACGCTGCCCATGGTGCGCATCAACTGCGCCTGCACCAGTGGGTCCGCGGTGAGCTCCACGCGAATGCGTTCTGCGCCGCGGTCGAGAATCTCCCGAGCCGTGACGCTGTTGCCACGCGCCTCGCTGGGATCCGAGACCTTGAACAGGTTGGTGAGGAAGCTCGCGACCTGACGCGATGCTTCTGCTTCCTGCCGAGCCATTGCCTCGGCGCGCCGGGTTCGCACCAGTGCCACCCCCGCCACCGTCAAGCCGGCCAGCAACGTTGCGAATACCACAATTCCGGCTGCCACGGCCACCCTGTTCCGCCGCGTAAAGCGCGAGAGGCGGTAGCGGACAGACGGGGGGCGCGCGAGGACCGGCTCATTCTTCAGGTGGCGCCCGATATCCATCGCCAGCGCATTCACCGTTTCGTAGCGACGCGTGCGGTCGGGGTCGAGCGCCTTCATCACGATCCAGTCCAGGTCGCCCTGCAGTTCGCGCCGCAGCGACTTGGGGTCCGACCGCCGGTGCATCGACACGCTGCCCGCGTCGTTTCCCATCGTACTGAATTTTGCGCTCGGCGTGCGCGGTGCGGCTTCGCGACACGCAAGGCGCATGAGGTACACCGATAGTCCCACCTCTTCCGGATCCACCGGCAGGCGGCCCACCAGCAACTCGAACAGCATGACGCCCAGGGAATACACGTCGGTGCGCGTGTCCACATCGAGTGCGGACGGGTCGGCTTGTTCGGGACTCATGTAGGCGGGCGTGCCGATCGCTCGCCCCACCTCGGTGAACAGCGAATGATTCGTGAGCGGCGTCGCGAGCGCCTTCGCGATACCGAAGTCGATCACCTTGGGAACGGGCACGCCATCCTGCAGCATCACGAGCACGTTCGATGGCTTGATGTCGCGGTGGATGACGCCCTTGAAGTGGGCATGCTGCACCGCGTGGCACACCTCCACGAACAGCAGCAGGCGCTCACGCGTGGAGAGGCGATGCACGTCGCAGTAGTTGGTGATGGCGGTCCCCTTGACCAGCTCCATCACGAAGTACGGGCGGCCGTCCGCGGTGGCGCCGGCGTCCAGTACCTTGGCGATGCCGGCGTGTTCCATCACGGCAAGCGCCTGCCGCTCCGCCTCGAACCGCCCGACCACTTCGCGCGTGTCCATGCCGAGCTTGATGACTTTCAGCGCCACGCGCCGGCGCACAGGCTCCGTCTGCTCGGCGAGGTAGACGGTGCCCATGCCACCGTGCGCGAGCAGGCCGAGCACCCGGTACGGGCCTACGTGCTCGGGGTGCTGGGTACGATCGCTCGTGCCTGCATCCGCGTTGTGCTCATGCGGAGATTCGAGCCGCGTCATGCGACGAAACCGGCCATGCGGCCTCGATGGTGTTACTCGATGATGATGTCGGGATCAATCGTCACGGACTGACGTCCACCACCGGGCAAGCGGCAGAGGAGACGCACGTTGTACCCGTAGGTGCCCGCGGTGGTCGCGCCGGCGGCGCGGGCGCTGCTTCCTCCCTGCGACGGGCTTCCGGCGAACGGCCAGGACTGTTGCGGATCCTTGAGGGAAATCACGATGGAATCCGACGCCACCCTCCCCGTCACTCGCCACAACAGGCTGTCTCCCACAAGGATGGAGACGGAGTTCGGCGTGACAAAGCCCGTGGTATCTCCGGCGGGGCAGTGGATCGTGACGGACTTTGTCGAGGCGACAGCGGACCGCGTTCGCGGGGTACCGGCTGCAGCGGTAAGGAGAATGGCTGCGAGTCCGACGCTGGCGAGCGGGAGTTTCATGACGGGGCCGTGAGGGGCGCAGCGGCGCGCCGTAGCTGGTGTCCAACAAGGCCAACCAGCGAGAAAGTGCGGCTACCCGGGAGTGTTGTCAAGCAGCGCCGCTCCGTGCCGGATGACCCCGTGGTGCAAATGGCAACTCGGGGACCCTCCGCACCTCCCTGAGCGGCGCCGCTGCCGCCGCAGGGTCAGGATTTCAGGAAGTCCAGCATGAGCGCATTCAGTTCCTGCGCGTGCGTCGCGGCAAATCCGTGTGGTGCACCCTTCAACAC
>JAYVNZ010000494.1:0-13757 GCA_043758185.1 Gemmatimonadaceae bacterium
TATCGAGTGTTGGTGAAATCCGGCATGTGTGTCTCCCGGCCGTGAACCATGTTTGTGCCAACAGTCACGCTGCGAGCGCCTCATACAATTGCGCGAGAAACGCGCATGAGCAACTCGCATGTCAGCTTCAACGAGTGTTCGGAGGCGCGGTTCGTGAGTCATCCGGAACCGCTCGTTGCGCGAATCCAACTTCAGCGGTAGCCTGATGGGTGCAGAGCCGAAGAGCTCGCATACGGGTTTGGCGCGCAGGCCGGTACACGGTCGCTGCGCCCACGCTGGGCAAGGAGGTTCTGGTGGATGGCGGAAATCACGTCTTCCTCACCGACGTAGCGCTCCGCACCGGTCGGAAACATCGCGCAGCGACATGTCCCACCTGATACGCGCCCTATTCAGCTAGTCCCGGCCGAGCAGCCCGCCCAGCACCGCCCCGCCAACAACGCCGAGCGCTGAGCCGCCACTCTCCTGCAATTGGCGTCCGCCCGCGCGCGGCGCAGCGGCAAGGATGCGGTCGGCCAGGCGCGAGAAGGGCATGGTCTGGAGCATCACTCGGCCCGGACCGGACAGCGTGGCGAAGAACAAACCCTCTCCGCCGAAGAGCGCGGTCTTGACCCCGGGGACCATCTGGATGTCATACTGGACTTGCGCTTCCATCGCGACGATGCAGCCTGTGTCCACGCGCAACGTCTCGCCGGCAGCGAGGGTGGTTTCCCACAGTGCGCCGGAGGCGTGGAGGACGGCCACGCCATCGCCAGTGATGCGCTGGAGGATGAAGCCCTCCCCACCGAAGAATCCGGCACCGATGCGGCGCGTGAACGCGATGTCGACGTTCGTGCCCTTGGGGGCGCAGAGAAACGAGTCCTTCTGCGCGATGATCGTTCCCCCCCATTCGACCAGGTCCACCGGCTTGATCTTGCCCGGAAAATGCGAGGAGAACGCGACGCGGCGTCGGACGCGGGCGGCGTTCATGAAGGTGGTGATGAAGAACGTGTCGCCCGAGAGCACGCGCTTGGCGCCGGCGAACAGCTTGCCGAGCATGCCGCCCCCCTGCTTGTTGGGATCGAGGGTGGTGTTCATCTCGATGCCGTCCTCCATGAACATCATCGAGCCCGCCTCGGCGATCACGGTCTCGCCGGGATCGAGGGTCACGATGACGGCCTGGAGGTCGTCGCCAATCAGTTCATAGTCGATTTCGTCGGCAGTGCGGCGCATACGAGTTGGTTGGTTTGAGGTACCGGCGGCCAGGAGTATAAACCAAAGACAAGAGTACGAAGTACCTGGTAAGTAAGTACGGAGTACAATTCCTTACTTCCCGTACTTCCCGACAGAGTACCGAGTATCCAACTTCTGTTGCTCGCAACTTCGCACAATTCCACGAGACCCGACACAAGGTCACATGCGCCTCGCCCTGCTCACTACGTTGGTGGTCACCTGTTCGTTTCCAGCGCGCCTTGTTGCACAGGCCTCGCCCCGACCGGTGGATACCACGACCACCCTGCTCGCGCCGGCGCGCGTGTTCGACGGCATGGAGATGCACGAGGGGTGGAGCGTGCTCGTGCGGGGCGAGCGCATCATCGCGGCCGGTCCCTCAAGCTCGATTGCAGCGCCGCCGACCGCGAGACGGATCGATCTCGCCGGCACCACGCTGATGCCCGGCATGATCGAGATGCACTCGCATCTCCTGCTCCATCCGTACAATGAAACGCCGTGGGACGACCAGGTGCTGCGCGAACCGGTGGCGCTGCGCATCGCGCGCGCCACGAATCACGCACGCGAAACCGTCCAGGCGGGGTTCACCACGGTCCGCGACCTGGGCACCGAGGGCGCGGGCTACTCGGACGTGGGGCTCAAGCGCGCCATTGCGCAGGGCATCATACCAGGCCCTCGCATGATTGTCGTCACGCGCGCCATTGTGGCCACGGGAAGCTACGGGCCGCACTACACCGGCGATGTCGAGTTGCCGCAAGGTGCCGAGGAGGCGGACGGCACCAGCCTCGCGCGGGTGGTACGCGACCAGATCGGCCACGGCGCGGACTGGATCAAGGTGTACGCGGACTATCGCTGGGGCCCGAATGGTGAAACGCGCCCGACCTTCTCGCAGGAGGAGCTGACGCAGATCGTCGAGATCGCGCGGTCGAGTGGGCGCCCCGTCGTTGCGCACTCGTCAACACCGGAGGGCATGCGGCGCGCGACCCTCGCTGGCGTTGAGACCATCGAGCACGGCGACGGCGGCACGCCTGAGGTGTTCCGCCTGATGAAGGAACACAACGTCGCACTGTGCCCAACCATCGCGGCGGGCGACGCCATCCTCCGCTATCGCGGATGGAAGGTAGGGGACCCTGAACCCGCGCGGGTCGCCGAGAAGCGCGCGAGCATGCGCGCGGCGCTCGACGCCGGCGTCATCATGTGCAGCGGAAGTGATGTTGGCGTCTTCACGCACGGCGAGAACGGCCGCGAGCTGGAACTCATGGCGGACTACGGCATGTCCCCGCTCGCCGTGGTGCGCGCGGCGACGAGCACGAACGCGCGCCTGCTCCACATGTCGGACCAGATCGGCGCTGTTCGCACGGGCCTGCTCGCAGACCTGGTTGCGGTCCGCGGCGACCCCACGCGTGACATCCACGCTGTGCGCAACGTGAGCTTCGTGATGAAGGGCGGCGCGGTGATGCGTCCGTCGCCGTGACGGCCTACGCCGCGGCGCGCGCCCGAAGCGTCACGGCCATCCAGTAACAGAGCGGGCCCGCGCCGATCGCGGCCACGGAACCCATCAGCGCCGGAAAGCCGTACTCGCCGTCCTGGAAGCTGAGCACCACCACCAGCGCCAGCACGCCAAGTGGCAGCGCGGCGAGCGCGGTGACGGCGCGTGTCCCCACTGGAATACGGAACGCTCCGCGCAACGTGGGCTCCCTGCGTCGCAACTGGATCAACGACGCAAACTCCAGCATGAGCGCCAGCGAATACAGCAACACGTCGGCTACCACGAGGCCGCCGAACGGCAGGAGCATGAAGGCCGAGTAGGCCACGGCGGAACAGAGCACGGCGTTGCGTGGCGTGCCGTGGCGATCCGTGCGGGCGAGCGCAGCGGGCAGCAGGCCGTCCGACGCCATCACGAGCGGGATGCGGGAGAAGGAGAGCAGAAGGGCGTTGAAGAGCGCGAGCGCGCTGATCATTCCCGCGACGGCGACCCAGGCGGCGAGGAGCGGTCCGAACCGACCTCCGGCCGCAAGCGCGATCGCCGGCCAGCCGCCGTCGGCCCAGGTCGTCCAGTCCGTGGCGGCGAGTGTCGCAAGGAGGGGGATGAGGTATCCCGCCGCCACGAGCGGCAAGGCAAAGGCCAGGGCGCGGGGATAACTCCGCGATGCGTCGCGCACTTCGCCCTGCACCGTGGACGCGTTGTCCCAGCCCATGTAATTCCAGAGCGCAATGGACAATCCAACCGCGAGCCCGCCCACGCCCGACCTGCCCGGTGCCGCGAAAGGCGCCCACGGCACGTGTGTCGCATGCGGAATCGCGGCCACCGAAATGGCGAGGAAGGCAGCGACGATGAATGTCCCCGCGATCACGGAAATCCTGCCTACTCGGCGAGCGCCCATCAGGTTGAACACCGTTGGAATCCAGATGACGAGCAGTCCGATCATTCCCACGGCCGTGGTTCCCAGTCGCGGCGCAAAGTAGCCGAGATACGTGAGGAAGAGCTTGGGATAGATCGCCATGTCCACAAGCGAATACATCCACGTGAGCCACCCGTTCTGGAATGCCCAGAAGGGTCCGAACGCGCGCTGCACCCAGCGATAGTAGCCGCCCTCTTCCGGCATCATGCTCGCGAGCTCGCCAATGATGAGCACTTCCGGCACCGAGTACACGAGCGGCACGAGCACCAGGATGAGCAGGGCGAGACCCGGCCCCACGGAGTGCACCAGCGTCTCCATCGTGAAGGCGCCGCCGGACGAGCAGAAGTACAGGATAAAGACGAGCGAGAGCGTGGTGACCGTGCGCGAGAGCTTCATGTGAGCAAAGGTCGTCGACGAACGGAATGAGGGCAACGCGAATTAGGTTGTGATCATGTCAGCGCCCATCCGCCCCATGCCATCCGGGAGGCCCATCCCGGACGAAGATCGCCCCAAGGGGTGGCGCGAACGCCTTGCGGCGCTCGGCTACCTCCCTGCCCTGCTGCGCCTGGTGTGGGAAACGCACCACGGCTACACCGTGACGATGATCGTGCTGCGGCTGCTGCGCGCCTTCGTGCCGGTGGCGGGGCTCTGGGTGGCAAAGCTCATCATCGACCAGGTGGTATTGCTGGCGCGCACGCCAGGTGTGTCGCTTTCGCCGCTGTGGCGCGTGGTGACTTTGGAGCTCGTTGTCGTGATCGCCGGCGAATTCCTCGCGCGCGGCTCCTCGCTGATCGAATCGCTGCTCGGTGACCTGTTCTCGAACACCATGAGCGTGCGGCTCATGCGGCACGCCGCCACGCTTGACCTGGAACAGTTCGAGGATCCGGAATTCTACGACCATCTCGAGCGTGCGCGACGCCAGACCACCGCGCGCATCGGCCTGATCGCGATGCTGCTCTCGATGTGCCAGGACGTGCTGACGCTGGGCACTCTCGCTGCCGCGCTGGTGGTGCACAATCCGTGGCTGCTGTTGCTGCTCACCGTGGCCATCCTGCCCAGCTTCCTTGGCGAAACGCACTTTGCCGCGCTGAGCTACTCGTTGCTGTTCCGTCGCACACCGGAGCGACGCGAGCTGGACTACCTGCGCTACGTGGGCGCGAGCGACAAGACGGCGAAGGAAGTCCACATGTTCGGACTGGCCGGCTGGCTCAGCGATCGCTACGCGGCGCTGGCGTCGCGATACTACGAGGAGAACAAGCGGCTGAGCACGCGCAAGGCGGTGGTGAGTGCCTTGCTCTCCGTCGTCGGGACCGTGGGCTACTACGGCGCGTACGTCACCATCCTGCTCCGCGCGGTGGCGGGCACCATCAGCCTGGGGACGCTGACGTTTCTCGCGGCGGCGTTCAGCCGCAGTCGCGACCTCATCCAGCGGCTGTTACTCTCGGCAAGCGACATCTACGAACAGAGTCTCTACCTGAAGGACCTGTTCGTGTTCTTCGAGATGCAGCCGTCCATTCGCTCGCGTCCGGGCGCACCGCGCGTGCCCTCGCCGATGCGAACCGGCTTCGTGTTCGAGGACGTCGGGTTCCAGTACCCTGGCAGCGATCGCTGGGCGATCCGGCACGTGAACCTCAGCATCGTGCCCGGCGAGCGTATTGCGCTCGTGGGCGAGAACGGCGCGGGCAAAACGACGATTACCAAGCTGCTGGCGCGTCTCTACGATGCGACGGAAGGTCGCATCCTGCTGGATGGCGTGGACCTTCGAGAGTACGACCTGGCGTCATTACGCGAGGCAATCGGCGTGATCTTCCAGGACTTCGTGCGCTACGACATGCGGTTCGACGAGAATGTGGGGGTCGGGGAGATCGAGGGCGTGACCGGGTACCTGGCGCAGGTGCGCGATGCGGCGCCCGGCACCGCGGACGGACCACCGCCGGCGCTCGTGGACGCCGCAGATCGATCGCTGGCATCGAGCCTCCTGCCCCGCTTCGCCGACGGCTATCGGCAGATGCTGGGTCGCCGGTTCGATGATGGCGTAGACCTCTCCGGCGGCGAGTGGCAGAAGATCGCGCTGGCGCGCGCGTACATGCGTGCGGCGCAGTTGCTGATCCTCGACGAACCCACGGCGGCGCTGGACGCACGTGCGGAGTATGAGGTATTTGTCCGGTTCAACCAGTTGATGGCGGGGCGGATGGCCGTCGTGATCTCGCACCGGTTCTCCACCGTGCGCATGGCGGACCGCATCGTGGTGCTGAGCGGGGGCCAGGTGGTGGAGGAGGGGACGCACGAGTCACTGCTCGAGCGTCACGGGTTGTACGCCGAGCTGTTCGAGATGCAGGCGGCGGGGTATCGCTGACCGACAGCGCTAGTAGTAGTACCCGAAGATGATGTCCATTTCGTCTTCGCTCGTGAGGCCGAAGAAGATGTTGCGCGACGTCGTGTTGTTGTACGTCACGATCGAGCGTAGCCCCTGCCCTTTCTCCAGCACGATGGGCACCGTGTAGTTCACGAGCGTGGGATGCTCCCAGTCCGTGCTCTCGTACACCAGTTCTCCATCACGTGCGCCGCCGACGACCCTGATCTGGTACTTCGTGCCGCGCGCATGCATGTGCGACGTGAGGCCCGTGATGGTGGTCTGCGCACCAAAGGTGAAATCCTTCTGCACCACGGTCTCCTTCCCCGCGGGAAGGACGAGGCTGGTGTTCTGGAGATTCAGCGTCGAGAGTGGGTGAACCACCTGCGTGGCGGGCACCGTGTACAGGTTCACGTACGCCTCACCCTGCACCTTGGTGACAGTGTGATTGGCGTAGTGCACGTTGAGGTCGATGGCCGCGTTCGCGGGAATCTTCAGCGCCGTGCCGGCCGGAAACGTGTAGTCGCTCCGCGGCTGCATGGAGCCGCCCAGGAACACGTGATAGCCCATGGCCACCATATTCGCGAAATTCATGGATCCGTCGGGATTGCGGATGTCACGCACCACGTCCGGACCGGGCACGAACGCGGGTGGCGTCCTGGGATCCATCGTGTACAGCACAAAGTGGTGGCTGAACGGCCGCATGGAGGTCTCGATGCGGTTCACGTAGATGTCCGCCGGGTTGCCCACCTTGCGGTAGTTGAACAGTTCGCGCTCGAAGTTGGCGGACACGTCGAAGGAGTCGACCTTGAGCTGGTAGCCCGTGCCGGCCACGGGCGCAGCGAGCGGCACGAACGGCGGCGAGAGCTGCGCGGACCTGTCGGCCAGCAGCGCCGCACTCGCCACCACGCCGGTTCTTGGCGCGCCGGCCGCGATCCACTGCCGCACGAACTCGAGCTGACCCACGCTGAGGCCAGCTGTGCCGGTCGGCATGGGGTTGCCGTAATCACGCGCATGATGACCTGGCGGGAAGACGAGCTTGTGGTACAGCAGGCTTGAATCCGGCTTCCCCACCATGACGCGCCGAAGTCTGTCCGCGAGGGCGTTGGGGTTGGTCGGCTTCACGCCCACCAGGTTGTCGTACGCCACGTCCGGCGTGAGCGCGAGGCCACCCTGCGACGTCGAACCCACGTGACAGCTGGCCGTGGCGCAACTCGGCGTGAGGATGGTGGTCTGGATCTGCGCAAAACTGGCCGCGCCTTCCGTTGGCGTTGGCGGGGGCGCGCTCGTTCCGCCACTGGCCGCATCGCCACCACAGCCGATCAGCGTCATGACGGAGAGCGGAGCAAGGCTGCGAAGCAGGATCAGGCGGATCGCCATGGCTCGAGACCGGGCAAGGAGGGGCCACCACGTGCGACGGCGTCCCCGGGCGGCTATGCCAGGGGACGCCGGAAATATACCGCCACTCTCAGCTTTTTGCCCGGGACGCCTCGACGTTGATCTCGATCTTCACTTCGTCGCCAAGCATCACGCCGCCGCCTTCGACAGCACGGTTCCACTTGACGCCGTAGTCCAGCCGGTTGATGGTCGTCGAGGCATCGAAGCCCACGCGATCCGTCTGCTGCCCGGAGCCCTTCTGGATGCCGTTGAAGTGCCCATCGAGCACGACGGACCTCGTGACCCCACGCATGGTAAGATTGCCGTAGATCTTCGCGTCGTCGCCCTTCCGCTCGATCTTCGTGCTCTTGAAGGTGATGGTGGGGAACGTGTCTACCGCAAAGAAGTTCGGCGAACGGAGATCCGCGTCGCGCCTGTCGTTGTGCGTCGTGATGCTGGGCGTGGCGATTTCAACGTCGATCTGCGCCTTGTCCCAGTTCTCCGGGTCCGCCGTGATCGTGCCCTTGAAGTCCGCGAACGCGCCGCGAACCTTGCTCACGAAATGGCGGATCTGGAAGTTCACGCTGGAATGACCCTTGTCGATGGTCCAGACCGCCGGGGCGGCCGCGGTGGGTCGCGTGGCGGCGGGCGTGGCGAGGGTGGGGAGCAACAGTGCAGTGGCGAGCAGGCGAGCGATCACGGGATCTCCATGGTGGGTGGACAGCAAGAGCAGGTCCTTCGCGAAGCCTGCCCTCGAGCGAAGCGAAGGGCTCAGAACGACGCTCCGCTCAGGACGACAGTGGTAGTAGTAGTACGCAGCGCGGGCTGTTGGTTCCGCCTCGTTACGACACGCGCACCGGTGCCGAACCCGGCTCGGTCTTCGCCATGATCGTGGCGGGGGTGACCGCATCCGGCGCCTCGGCTTCGAGGCTCGCCTCGAGCTGCGCTCCCGACACCGGTACGTTCGCGCCTGACAGCCGACGCACGAGGGTGAGGATCGTGTAGACCGCCACCGGCTCCGCGTCCTGGTTCGTGACCTCCACGTCCCAGTGAACGACACCCTGCGGTATCTGGCCCTCGCGATCTTCCTTGGCCGTTTTCTGCTTGCAGGTGAGGCGCGCCTGGATGGTATCGCCGATGTACACGGGCTTCACGAAGCGCAGCCCTTCGAGTCCGTAGTTCGCCAGCACCGGGCCGGGTGCGGGATCGACGAACAAGCCCGCCGCCGCGGAAAGCACGAAGTAGCCGTGCGCAACGCGCTTCTCGAACAGGGACTCCCGCGCCGCGATGTCATCCATGTGTGCATAGAAGAAGTCGCCCGAGATACCGGCAAAGTTCACGACGTCGCTCTCCGTGACGGTGCGGCGATGCGTGATGAGTGTCTCGCCGATTTCCAGTTCCTCGAAGTACTTCCGGAATGGATGCAGGCGGTCGCGCCGTTCTGTGGCACCCTTGCTCCACTCGCGCGTGACGGCAGCCACCGTCTGCGGCGACCCTTGAATGGCGGTGCGTTGCATGTAGTGCAGCACGCCGCGCACGCCGCCCATCTCCTCCCCCCCACCCGCGCGACCGGGTCCACCGTGCACGAGGTGTGGCAGTGGTGAGCCGTGCCCGGTGGACTCCTTTGCGCTATACCGGTTCGCAAGCATCAGACGCCCGTGGTATGCAGCCGTGCCGAGCGCCACCTGTCGCGCAACGTCGTCGCTGACGGTGAAGAGCGAGCCCACGAGGCTTCCCTTGCCGAGCTTCGCGAGTGCGATGGCCTCGTCGATCGAACCATACGGCATGATGGTGTTGACCGGACCGAATGCCTCCACGTCGTGCGGCGCGCTTCGCTGGAAGGGCTTGTCGTTGTAGAGCAGCAAGGTGGGGTAGAAGGCGCCCGCCTCCGCATCTGCACCGTGCACGTCGAGTGTACCAGGTCCGCCGAACACGAGTTCTGCGTCGATGCGCAGCCGTTCGACGCTCTTCTCCACCTCGCGCACCTGCCCCTTGCCCGCGAGCGGACCCATCCGCACGCCGTCCACGGCCGGATCACCGACCTTCACGCCACTCAAGCGCTTCTTCAGCGCAACGGTGACGGCGTCGATCATGCCCTCATGCACGAACGTGCGACGGATGGCCGTGCACTTCTGGCCGGCCTTTACGGTCATTTCCTTCGCGACCTCCTTGATGAAGAGGTCGAACTCCTCCGTGCCGGGCGACGCGTCCGGACCCAGCATGGAGTAATTGAGCGAGTCGGCTTCCTGGTTGAAGCGCACACTGTTGCCGAGCACCGCCTTCGAGCTCTTGAGCATCAGGCCAGTAGACGCCGACCCGGTAAAGGCCACGGAGTCCTGGCAGGTCAAGTAGTCCAGCAGGTCGCCTGCACTTCCGCAGATGAGCTGGAACGTTCCCGCTGGCAGCAACCCCGACGCCACCATCTCCCTGGCCACCGCTTCCGTGAGGTAGCTCGTGACCGTGGCGGGTTTCACGATGCTCGGGACGCCGGCGAGGAACGAGGTGGCAAACTTCTCCAGCATGCCCCACACGGGGAAGTTGAAGGCATTGATCTGCACGGCCACGCCTTCCATGGGCACGCAGATGTGGCGCCCGATGAACGTGCCGCCCTTGCTGAGTGCCTCGGGCCCCCCATCCACGTAAAAGGTCTCGTCGGGAAACTCACGCCGCCCTCGGCTCGCATACGCGAAGAGGGTCCCGAAGCCGCCGTCGATGTCGATCCACGAGTCGCCCTTCGTTGCCCCGGTCCAGCCAGAGACGCGGTAGAAGTCGTCCTTGCGCGCAGTGAGGTACTGGGCGAGCGCCTTGAGGATGCGTGCGCGCTGATGAAAAGTGAGCGCGCGCAGCGTGGGCCCGCCCACTGTCCGGCCGTAATCGAGCATGGCCTTGAAGTCGAGCCCTTCGCTCGACGCAATACCCAGCTCGGCGCCAGTGACGGCGTGGTACAACGTTGCGCCGGTGCCGGTGCCATGCACCCATTCGCCGAGGGCGTAATTCTGGAGGCGTATCACTGTTTTGTCTCTCGCCAGGTTCTGTAGCTCATCTGTTGACCGGCGCGACCTGGGGGAACGGCGCGAAGCGGCTCGCAGGCTGCGAGCGTCGCATGCAGGCGTGACGGCAATGCCTGGTACAGCGCCGTACCCTCGGTCTTCCATGCCAGCATGTCGTCGCTCACGTCCTTCACCACCTTCGCGGGATTGCCCACGACCACCTTTCGCTCGGGAATCTGCATGTCGGCCGGCACGAAGCACAACGCGCCAACGATGCAGCCCGCCCCCACGACCGCGTTGTCCATCACAACGGCATTCATCCCGATCAGCGCATTCGCGCCGATGCGTGCGCCGTGCACGATGGCCCCGTGCCCGATGTGCGCCCCGCGCTCGAGCACCACCGTGACACCCGGGAACATGTGGATGGTACAGTTCTCCTGCACGTTGCACCCATCCTCGACGACGATCGCGCCCCAGTCCCCGCGGAGCGCGGCACCCGGCCCGACATACACATCGCGACCGATGATGACGTTGCCGGTGACGGTGGCGTTCGGGTGAATGAACGCGCTGTCGTGCACCACGGGGACGAACCCATCGAACGAATAGATGTTGGGCATCAGCCTGTCGTCCTGAGCGAAGCGACGGACCTGCGCCTTCGTCCCGCTCCAAGCAGGTCCCTCGCTGCGCTCCGGACGACAGCGGAGCCCAGGACGACAATATGCTGATCACACACGCTCGAGCACCGTCGCCATACCCTGCCCCACGCCGATGCACATGGTCGCGAGCGCATAGCGGCCCCCGGTGCGCTGCAGCTCGTGCGCCGCGGTGAGCAGCAACCGCGCCCCGCTCATGCCGAGCGGGTGGCCGAGTGCAATGGCGCCCCCGTTGGGATTGACGCGAGGATCGTCATCGGCGAGACCGAGTTCCCTGAGACAGCCGAGTGACTGCGCGGCGAATGCCTCGTTGAGTTCGATGACGTTCAGGTCAGCGAGCCCGATGCCGGCCAATTCCAGCGCCCTGCGCGTGGCGGGCACAGGTCCCATCCCCATGAGCCTTGGCTCAACTCCCGCCACGGCCGTGGACACGATGCGAGCCATGGGTGGTGCGCCAATCTGCGCCGCACCCTGCTCCGACCCGATGAGCAGGGCCGCCGCACCATCATTGAGTCCGGACGAATTACCAGCGGTGACGGAACCCTTGCCGTCGGTGCGAAACGCCGGCCGCAACTTCGCGAGAATGTCGATGGTGGTGTCTGCACGAATGAACTCATCGGTGTCCACAACGCGCGGCGCGCCTTTTCGCTGCGCGATCTCCACCGGGACGATCTCCGGCATGAACTTGCCTGCCGTCCGTGCGGCTGCGGCCTTCTGCTGCGACCGGACCGCAAACGCATCCTGGTCTCCCCGCGAGATGCCATACTGCTCCGCGACGTTCTCGGCCGTCTGGCCCATGGAGTCCGTGCCGTACCGCTCGCGCATCGCTGGGTTCACGAATCGCCAGCCGAGGCTGGTGTCGAACATCTCGACGTCACGTGCATAGGGCTTGCTCGCCTTGCCCATGACGTACGGCGCCCGCGTCATGTTCTCCACGCCGCCCGCGACGTAGTAGTCGCCTTCGCCGAGTTTTACCGCGCGCGCCGCGTTGGCCACGGCACTCATGCCGGAGGCGCAAAGCCGATTCACTGTTTCTCCCGGGACGGACACGGGCAGACCCGCCAACAGCGCCGCCATCCGAGCGACGTTGCGATTGTCGTCGCCTGCCTGATTGGCGCAGCCGAAGATCACGTCGGTGATGCGGCTGGCGTCGAGTGACGGGTGCCGCGCCACAAGCGCCCGGATGACATGGGCCGCAAGGTCGTCGGCGCGCACCTCGCTGAGCTGGCCGCCAAGGTTACTGACAGCGGTACGCACGCCGTCGAGGATGAATGCGTCGGTCATGATCCTGTGTGCGGGATGTTGGGATCCAGGCTCGCGCCCGTGTCATGCAATCGCGTGGTCTTGTACACCGTTCCGCGAAAGAGTGCGACCACCGTTCCATCCGCGCGTCGCACCGTCACGCGGTAGTACGCCAGCCGGCTCGACGCACCCTCCTGTTCGGCAATGGCGGTGAGCTCGTCATCGAGGTGAACCGCAGCGGGATACGACACGGCGTTGTCCACGGCCACGGTGACATGGCCCGTGGTGTTGCACGCGAACGCCATTGCGCTGTCGGCAAGGGAAAACACGATGCCGCCATGCGCCACGCCGAAGCCATTCATCATGTCCGGGCGCACGTGCATCCATAGTTCGCAGCGCCCAGGACGCACGTCAATGATCGAGACGTCGAGCCACCGCGTGAACGCGTCACGTTCCCACATGGCTGCCACGATCCGCGCGGCAAGGGCGTCGCCACTCTCCCCCGGCGGATGCGTCACGCCAGCAACAGGCCGCCAGACGCCACCGTACGACGGAGCAACGGGCTCGCGCGGTACCGCTCCTCACCATACTCCGCCTGCAGGTCTGTGAGCCGCCGAAGAATTTCCGGCGCGCCAATCTCGTCGCCCCAGGCGAGCAATCCCTTGGGATAGTTGACGCCCTTCTGCATTGCCGTCTCGACGTCACGCGGCGACGCCACGCGCAGGAACACCGCATCAACGGCCGAGTTCACGAGCATGGTGAGTGTGCGGTCCACAATCGCCGTGCCCAGCGCCACGTCGCGCGTGGGTTCCGGCCGCGCGGCGCCATCACGATAGTCGTAATAACCGCGTCCCGACTTGCGACCGAAGAGTCCGGCGTCCACGAGCCGCTTCTGCGTGAGCGCGGGACGGTAACGAGGGTCGAAGAAGAACGCGTCGTAGACGCTGGCGGTGACGGCGAAGTTCACGTCGTTTCCAATCAGGTCCATCAGTTCAAAGGGACCCATGCGGAAGCCCCCGATCTCGCGCATGGCCCAGTCGATCGTCGCAGCGTCAGCAATGCCTTCCTCGAGCTGTCGTAGCGACTCGGAGTAGAATGGCCGCGCGATGCGGTTCACGATGAAGCCCGGCGTATCCGATGCCATCACCGTGGTTTTCTTCCACCCATCCACGAGGGACGCCGCTGCGCCCGCGACATCGTCGCTCGTCATGATGGAGGGAACGATCTCCACCAGCGGCATGAGTGTCGCGGGGTTGAAGAAGTGGATGCCGACGACGCGCTCCGGCCGTGTGCACCCGCCCGCGATGCCCGCCACCGAGAGCGACGAGGTGTTCGTCGCCAGGATGGCGTCGCTGGCGACCACCTGCTCCAATCGCGCAAACAGTGACCGCTTCACGGCGAGGTCCTCGACCACAGCCTCGATCACCACGCCGCAGCCAGAGAATGCCGCGTACCCTTCCGCGAGGTCGCCCGCGTCGGCAATGCGACCGAGCAGTGCGCTTGCTTCCGCCTGATCCAGGCGCCCCTTCTCGAC
>JAYVNZ010000495.1:0-3302 GCA_043758185.1 Gemmatimonadaceae bacterium
TGCTCCTGCAGGTAGAACTCGCGCTGGTTCTGGAACAGCGAGCCGCGCACATCGTCGTCGATCTTCTTCTCGAGCTTGAGCAGGTCGATCTCGCTCGTAAGCGTCTCGCCGAGTGTCGTGAGCAGGGCGGGGAAGTCGGCAGATTCGAGCAGACCCTGCCGGCGATCCAGCCGCGTGCCCAGGTGGGCAGCGATGCCGAAAGTTTGCCGAGCGGGTGAGTCGGAGCCCTGGATGAGCGTGACGAGCTCGGGCGGCAGCCGGCGATGCACCGCCACGAACTCCTCGAACAGCGACAGCGCGCGACGCAGGTGCGCCTCGGCATCCTGGTGTCCCTCGAGCGTGAGCGGCGCCATGGGCTCCACCACGGCGCGCAGGCATTCCGCGCTCGGTATGAAGCGGGCGACGCGAGCCCGGGCGACCCCTTCGACGAGCACCTTGACGGTGCCGGTGCCCAGCCGAGACAACTGGCGCACGCGCGCCACGACCCCCACGCGATAGAGATCCGCTGCAGCCGGCTCCTGCGTCTCCGGATCGCGCTGCGCAATCAGGAGCACCATGTTGTCCGCGGCGCCCGCGGCGTCGAGCGCAGCGAGCGACGCCGCGCGCCCCACCAGCAGGGGCATCACGACATACGGAAACACGACGACGTCGCGCAGCGGCAGCACGGGAAGGCGAGCCGGTACGGCAATCGCCTCGCCGTCAACGACAAAGGAAGGCATTGCGAAAGATAGTCGGTCAGTCGGACAGTCGGACAGTCTGAAGGCAAACTGTCAGACTGTCGGACTGTCAGACTGAGCGACAGGCCACCTTACGCTTACGCTTCCTTTTTGCGTTTCGATGGTGCCAGTTCGAGCAGCGGCGCCGTGCCGTTCAACACGCTGGACTCCGTGATCTTCACTTCGACCACATCCTCGCGGGTGGGCAGATCGAACATCACGTCCGTGAGGAGTTCCTCGAGAATGGCGCGCAGTCCGCGCGCGCCCGTGCCGCGCTTGAGCGCCTTGCCGGCGATCGCGCGAAGGGCCGTGACCTCGAAGGTGAGCTTCACTTCTTCGAGGTCGAACAGCTTGGTGTACTGCTTGGTGAGCGCGTTCTTGGGCTCCTGCAGGATGCGGACGAGCGAATCCTCGTCGAGCCCCTCGAGCGGTACCGTGACGGGCAGGCGCCCCACGAGCTCGGGGATCAGCCCGAAGCGCAGCAGGTCGTCGGGCTCCACTTCGGCAAAGGCGTTCTTGGAGAGCTTGGCGACCTTGATGGGATCCGTTTCCGTCTTGGCGAATCCGATCTGGCGACGGCCCGTGCGCGACTCGATGATCTTCTCCAGACCGTCAAACGCCCCGCCGCAGATGAACAGGATGTCCTTGGTGTTGATCTGGATGTACTCCTGCTGCGGGTGCTTGCGGCCACCCTGGGGCGGGACCGAGGCAACCGTACCCTCGAGGATCTTCAGCAGTGCCTGCTGCACTCCCTCGCCGCTGACGTCACGCGTGATACTTGGATTTTCGGATTTCCGTGCAATTTTATCGATCTCGTCGATGTACACGATGCCGCGCTCGCACTCGGCGACGTTGAAGTCGCCCGCCTGGAGGAGACGCACGAGGATGTTCTCGACATCCTCGCCGACGTATCCCGCCTCCGTCAGCGTAGTGGCGTCCGCGATGGTGAACGGAACATCCAGGATGCGCGCGAGCGTCTGGGCGAGCAGCGTCTTGCCAACGCCCGTGGGCCCGATGAGGAGGATGTTCGACTTGTCGAGCTCGACGTCATCCTCACGCACCGACGCGGAATTGATGCGCTTGTAATGGTTGTAGACTGCGACGGCGAGTGCCTTCTTGGCGCGCTCCTGTCCGATGACGTAGCCGTCGAGCGTATCCTTGATCTCCTGCGGCGTGGGCACCTGCGTGATCGCCTCGGCAACCTCGCGCTCCTCGTCTTCCGCCAGGATCTCGTTGCAGAGCGCAATGCACTCGTTGCAGATGTACACGGACGGGCCGGAGATGAACTTCCGGACCGAATCCTTGGACTTGCCGCAGAACGAGCAGCGAAGGTGTTTGTCGTGCGACATGGCGGAGACTCTGCAAGAGGCGCACGCCCGGATGGAGCCGGGGCGAGGGAGGGGTATCCGAGAGTTAACGCCGGCGTTCAGCGGGGTCAAGGAAGAGCGGCGCGCTCACGCTGCTCGCAGGACGGCGCGGCCGCTGCACGGCCTGGACGGCGCGTTCGCTGACGCTCACTGGACGGCACGGCCGCTTCCGCGGCCTGGACGGCGTGCCCGTCAAGCGAGGCGCGTAGCGCCGATGCGTGCCGTCCCCCGTCCCCTGTCGAGCGAGCGAAGCGAGCGGGCTATTTCACCCCAGCCGCCTGCGCCGCAATCACCTGGGGATCCACCAGGTCGCCACGATTGCTGATCACGTTGTCGATGAGGCCATAGCCCTTCGCTTCCTCCGCCGACATGAAGAAATCGCGGATCATGTCCCGCTCGATCTGCTCGATGGGGCGACCCGTATGCTTGGCGTAGATCGTGTTGAGCTGGTGGCGCAGGAAGAGGATTTCCTTCGCCTGGATCTCGATGTCGGCCGCGGTTCCCTGCGTGCCGCCGGACGGCTGGTGGATCATGATGCGCGAGTGCGGAAGCGCCGAACGCTTGCCGGCGCGGCCGGCGCACAGCAGGAACGACCCCATCGACGCGGCCATTCCCATGCAGATCGTGTTCACCGGCGACTTCAGGAACTGCATCGTGTCATAAATCGCCATGCCGGCCGAGACGCTGCCGCCGGGCGAGTTGATGTAAATCGAGATGTCGCGCCCCGGGTTGTCCGCCTCGAGGAAGAGCAGCTGCGCGATGATCATGTTCGCGACATCATCGTTGATCGGCGTGCCGAGGAAGATGATGCGGTCCATCAACAGGCGCGAATAGACCTCGTAGCTCCGCTCGCCGCGGCTGGAGCGCTCAATCACGTACGGGTTCGGAATGATCGCCATATCGTCGTCGTCCTCTTGGGGCGGAGTGCGCCGGATGTCGTGCTCGTTCGGAATCGCGACGGCGTGGTCCGTCACGGCAGGTGCGTAAGGTTCGTGAAGGTGCTGCGCGCGCTTACGCCTGCTCAACGGTGTTCTTGGAAAGGAGCCATGCAAAGACACGGTCTTCGGTAATACCCTTCTCGATCTCGCGCAGTCGGCCGGCCTTCTGCAGCGCCGCGTACACTTGGCCGACATCGGCCCCGCGCTTCTGCGCCATCTCCGCCACCTTATCATCGACATCGGCTTCCGTCGCCGTGAGCTTCTCACGGTCGGCGATCGTC
>JAYVNZ010000496.1:0-1513 GCA_043758185.1 Gemmatimonadaceae bacterium
ACGCCGCATCCCTGACGAACCGCGCGACACCCGCCATGTGCCCGTAATCGATGTACTGGGCCTCGTCCGTCACCTGATGGTAGTCGGAATGCCCGCCCGTGGTCATGAACACGATGGGTATGCCATATCGTGCATACTCGTAGTGATCACTACGGCAATAGATCACCTGCGGGTGCCCGTTCGCATCCATCGCGTAGTCGAACGACAACCCATGCCTGCCACGCTTGTTCACCGTTTCCATCAGGTCGCCCAGCTCCGTGCTCAACCGGCGCGATCCCACCAGCTGCAGGTAGCCCGGGCCACCGTGCAGCTTCTCCCCACCCTTCTCCTCACCCGTGACCTCCGCCGGTCCCCCCCGGCCCACCATGTCCATGTTGAGCTGCGCCACGATCGCGTCGCGCGGCACCGTGGGATGGTCCGTATAGAACGCCGAGCCCCACAGTCCCTTCTCCTCGCCCGCGTGCCAGACGAAGAGCAGCGAGCGCTTCGGCCGCACCTTGTCCTTCGCGAACGACTCCGCGATCTCCAGCACGCTCACCGTGCCCGTGCCGTCGTCATCCGCGCCGTTGAAGATGGAATCCGGCCGCGCGCCGTGGAGCGCATGCAGGCTGTCCGTCATGGCGCGAATGCGGGCGAACTGCGCGGCAGTCGGCGTGCCTTGCGGACTGTCTGCGCCCTGCTGCCGTGCCACCATGCCGAGTGCACGGATGGAGTCGTGATCCACCGGCGACGTATTGAATCCCACATGGTCGTTGTGCGCGCCGATGGCGACATACTCGCCCTTGAGCACCGGGTCCGACCCCGGCAGGATGGCCACCACGTTGCGCGCCGGCGCTCGGCGTTCGTGCAGCACCAGGGTGCCCGACATCCCGGTCAGTAGCGCGCCAGCTCGCCTGTCGGTCTCGCCACTCATCAAGAGCGCCGCCACCCGCTGCGTCACGAACACACTCGGCGGTGGCGCGGTGCGCACCGTGTCGCTGCGCAACTGCTGGCTGCGCGCCACATATGCGCGGAATCTCGCGTTCATCCGGTCCAGACTCGTCAGCACCACCGCGGCCGCCCGCGCCACGCGCGCCCGAATCGCCGGGTTGTTGGAGAGCATGGGGCTCGACGTCGGCGGCGTGGCGAACACCACGATCTGCCCCGCCATCTGATCTGGCGACAGCCATGTCGTGGTGTCGTTGCTTGTGCCACCGTACACCACAGGCACGCCATCCAGCGCAATGCGTCGTTCGGCAGCGGCCATCACCAGGTAGTCTGTGCCGAGCGTCAGGTGCTGCGCGCCAACCGACATCGACGTGGCGCTGTCAGTGAAGTAATCGTAGAGCGGGAGGTCCTGGAAATAGGTGCCGTTGTCGCCCGCAGGCACGAGCCCCAGCCGCCGCACTTCGCGCTCGATGTACGACGTCGCCATCAGGTGATACTTCGTGCCCACTTCGCGCCCCATCATGCTGTCGTCGGCAAAGATGTACAGCCGCGTCATGAGGTCGGCCGCGGTGATGGCCTCGGTGGT
>JAYVNZ010000497.1:0-4188 GCA_043758185.1 Gemmatimonadaceae bacterium
TCCGGCGCCCTTGTTGAGGTACAGGCGATCCTGCAGCAACGGCGACCTTGGCGTGAGCTGATAGCCGCCGCTCGCCACATACAAGTCCGGCAATCCATCTCCGTTGGCATCGAAGAAGACTGCGCCCCAATCTTCATAGGCCTTGTCGGCCTCCCATGGCTGGCCCTGCGACGATTCAATGAACCGGCCGTCGCGCTGCTGGAGAAAGAGCTTGCCCGGAACACCGGCTGCACCACCGACGAACACATCGTCGAGCCCGTCGCCATTCACGTCGCCAACGGCCAGGGGAGGGCCCTGGCTGGACAACAGGTACGGCAGGAGGGGTTGCACGGTGTGATCCTCCGCTGCTACTGCACGGTGCTGGTACTCCAGGCCCGTGCCGGAGGCCATGGCGTCGAAGTAATGCGGCCCCATCGCGGGAGGCGTTCCGCGCGGCTTCTTCTGCGTGGCATCTGCCTCCTTGACCACCATCACGCGATCGACCGCGAGGTTGGTGAAGACCTGGAAACGCCCATCGGGCCAGGAGACCTCGAGGCTGTCCACGCGGTTGGCACTGCCGATGCCGAAGTGCGCGGGATCGTCCATGCTCGACATGAACCCTCGCACCGGCGAGAAGTAGACGACCTGCTTCTTTCCACCGGCTGTGAGGGTGAGTGTGGTACCCAGACCACGTGTATTGAGTGAATCCCCCACGAGTTTGATGCGCAGCCAGTGATGCGCATCGTCGCTGGGCTGGACATTCTGGTAGATGAACGCCGGCGCATCGATGTTGTTCACCACCAGATCGAGCTTGCCATCGCCATCGAGGTCGGCGTACGCGGCGCCGTACGAAAAGCTCGGCTTTTCCAGCCCCCACTGCTTCGACTTGTCGGTGAATGTGAGGTTACCGTTGTTGCGGAACAGGTAATTGGGTTCTTCCCACGTGTAGATGTCCTTGAGCAGCTGCCGCGCGCGCTTCTCGTCTCCCTTCCTCCGCGCGCTGCTCGCGGCGCCCTGGTAATCCAGGTCGTTCACCGCCTTGGGATAACCATTGCCGATGAAGATGTCCTTGAAGCCATCGTTGTCGAAATCGGCGAAGAGGGCGCTCCAGCTCCAGTCCGTGGCTGCCACTCCGGCAAGACGCGCGATATCGCTGAAGACAACATCGCCCTCCTTCGTGACGCCGTTGTTCAACTGAAGGACATTGACGTCGAAGTCATCGCGAAATCCGCGCTTGCGGTACTCCAGGACGTCATTGAATGTCGAGAATCCGCTCATCCGCTTTCGATGGCGCATGTCCGGAGGCATCATGTCCACCTGCATGATGTCGGGCCGCCCGTCGTTGTTGAAATCCGCGACGTCCACGCCCATGCCCGCAATGCTCGTATGCTTCAGCCACTGGGCGGCCTTGTTGGTGAACGTGCCGTTCCGGTTGTTGACATACAGGACGTCATTGGGCGGCCCGTCGTTGGAGACGTAGATGTCGGGCCAGCCATCTCCATTCAGGTCGGCAATGGCCACGCCGAGCCCGTAGCCGGCCTCATTCAGGATGCCGGCCTCCTTCGACACGTCGGTGAAGGACCCATGGCAGGTATTTCGGTACAGCACGTTGTGACTGCCGGGCGTTTCCCCACGCATGCCCGACGGATGCGTCGCGACGTCACCCCGGGAAAAATCCTTCGGCGAATTGTTGAGGAGGAAGAGATCGAGGCAACCGTCGCCGTCGTAGTCCAGGAAAGCGGCGTGCGTCGTAAAATTGGTATCCGCGATGCCGTACTGGGCAGCGGACTCCGTGAAGGTCCGGTTCCGGTTGTTGATGAACAGCATGTTCCGCCGGTCCGATGCGCTGGACCAGGGCGCGCCCGACACGGACGCATAGATGTCGAGATATCCGTCGTTGTTGATGTCCACCATCGTGACACCGGTGACCCACCGGTTGGTGGTCACGCCCGCCGGCTTCGTGATGTCCTCGAACCGCATGTGTCCCTTGTTCAGGTACAAGCGGCTCGAGACCATGTTGCCGGCAAAGAAGATGTCGGGCAGGCCATCGTTGTCGACATCACCCACGGCCACTCCCGCGCCGTTGTAGATGTAGACATTGGACTGCACGTTGAAGGAGTCCGATGTGGTGATGGTATTCGCGAACGTGACACCGGTCTGGTCAGCGCCGAGGAGCTTGAACAGCGGACGGTCCTCCGCCTTCGTGCAGCCGACGAGCGAGAGAAACGGGAGCCATACGAACGGAACAACGCGGCGCGCGCGAGCAAACGTCATCATCGCAGATCCATGGCGGGGAAGGACTCGTGAAGCGAGACAATACCCTGTCGCGCGAAGGCCTGTCAACGAGCAAGGAACTCCCTGAAGAGCGAACCAGTACTACTGGCAGTGATACCAGCCAACGGGTAATTTCTGCGCATGAACCAGCACCTGCCAATTTCCCGCATCATCAACCTGATTCCAGCAGACTCCCAGCGACTCTGGTCGGTTGAGGAATCCGAAGTGCAACGCCGGCTGCTCGCTGGCGACGCCGAGGCTGTGCTAGGCATCGACGGCTCGTACGCCATTGTGGCGCAGGAGGGTCAACGCATCGTCCTCGCGCGGAGCCTCGACCGTCCCATGCGCTACTTCCTGGCAAAGTCCACGGACGGGCCTGTCCTGATGGTGGCCGAGCGGATTGACGAGATTGCGGCGGAATTGTCGCGTCGGGGCTGGTCTGCACAGTTTCATCCCAGTTATACACGCATGGTTCCGGCGCACTACATCACCACCTTGCGCCTTGTTGGATGCCCGGATCCCAATCCCGTGCACCAGCGATTCTTCGATCCGCCGCGCAATACGTTCACCACGGACCTGGACGTGATCGGCCGCCGCTACATCGAGGCGGTGCAGGGCGAGTTGCAGCGATGGCTCTCCGTACAGGAGGGTTCAGCGCCCATTGGCGTTCCATTCTCGGGGGGTATCGACAGCGGTGCCGTGCTGCTGTGCCTGAACGCACTGCTGCTGAACGGGGGGTCGTCGCCCGCACGGCTGAAGGCGTTCACGCTGTCCGTGGATGGTGCCGGGGAAGATGCACGCCAGGCACACGAGTTTCTCCGGCTCACGAACCTGGAAATGCTCGGCGAGATCATCGATGTGCCATCGAGCTCGCTCGATCCATTGCGCGCGGTAGCGGTGATCGAGGATTACAAGCGACTCGACGTGGAGTGCGCAGCGGTGAACCTCGCGCTCCTGGCCGGCATTCGCGAGCGATATCCGGAGTGGCGCCTGCTGGTTGATGGCGATGGCGGTGACGAGAACCTCAAGGACTATCCCATCGAGGAGAATACCGAACTCACCATCCGGAGCGTGGTGAACAACCGGATGCTGTACCAGGAGGGCTGGGGCGTGGAGTCGATCAAGCACTCGCTCACCTACTCGGGCGGGTACAGCCGCGGCTGCGTTCGTGGCTACGCCTGCACACATGAATATGGCTTTGAAGCGTTCAGTCCCTACACGCGGCCATCGGTGATCGCGGTTGCCGAGGCGGTGCCGTTTGCGGCGCTGACGGAGGGATCGCACGAGCGGTTGTATGCGTTGAAGGGAGAGATCGTTGCGCGGGGCATTCGGAGCGTGCTGGGCATCGAGATGCCTGTATTTCCCAAGCGCCGCTTTCAGCATGGCTCGGCACCGGCCGGCCAGGCCAGCCGGCTGTTTCCGCAGAACGAAGCTGACTATCGCAACCACTTCGAGGCGCTGCATACCCCCGCCGAACACGCTGAGCGGGCCGCCGCTGTGTGAGCACCCCTGCTCAATCGGCAGGCACGGGGCGGGGCGAGGATCAGCGCATTCGTGCGTTGCGACCACCGAAAGCCTACGTCGATCCGTACGCGGCGCACGGATCGATGCTGGAGGAGGAACGCCGCGTTGGGGGCGCAATGGAACAGGCCCTCACGGTGTTTCTCTCCGGAGCGGAGTGTCCCTTCACCTGTTCGTTCTGCGACCTCTGGAAATTTACTGTCGATGGCGCGACGCCCCCCGGCGCACTCACTGCGCAGCTGGCGCAGGCACTCGGCGCGCGGACCGGGCCCGTGCCGGATCGGATCAAGCTCTACAACGCGAGCAACTTCTTCGATCACCGGGCCGTTCCGCCCGAAGACGTATTGGGAATGGCGCAGCTGGTGTCGGCGTTCAGCGCTGTCACGGTCGAGTCGCATGCGAGCACCATAGGCC
>JAYVNZ010000498.1:0-5614 GCA_043758185.1 Gemmatimonadaceae bacterium
GCCGAGGCGTGGGACGATCCCCGCTCCGAGCTCGTGCGTCGCCTGCTGGAGTACCAGCAGATGCGCGAGGTGGTGGACGTGCTCGAGCGGGCGGGTGAGGAGCGGCGCAGCCGGTTCGCGCGCGCCTGGATTCCGCTCGCCGCCGCGCCGCCGGAAGCGCCACTCGCCCTGTCGCTGAGCGAACTGCTCGCGGCGGTCGACCGCATCCTGCGGACCACGAAGGACCCCATGCTGCACGACGTGGTGGCGCGCTCGGTGGACGTACCCGGCGCCATCTCGCTCATCAGGGCGGTGCTCGCCCTGCGCGCCCACCTGCTGTGGACCGACCTCGTCACCCGCGAAGCAGATCCCTCGCAGGTGCTGTCCACCCTGCTCGGCCTGCTGGAAATGGCGAAGCTCGGTGAATGCAGAGTCGTCCAGCCCAGACCTTTTGCCAATGTGGAGATAACGAGTGACGCCGCTAGCGAAGCTGCTTGAGGCAGCGCTGTTCGCCAGCGCCCGCCCCATCCCGACCGACGAGCTCGCCGCACTGGATGCCGAGTCGTCGAAGGCGGCCATTGCGGCCGCACTCGACGAGTTGCGTGAGCACTACGACGTGGATGGTCACGGCGTGGAGCTGGTGGAGATCGGGGGCGGCTGGCAGATCCTCACGCGGGCCGAGTATACCGAAGCCATCGAACGGGCGCAGCTGGCATCGCGGCCGGCGCGCCTGAGCGCGGCCGCCCTCGAGACGCTCGCGCTCATCGCCTACCGCCAGCCACTGGGCCGCGCCGAAATCGAGGAGATCCGCGGCGTGTCGGTGGGCAGTGTATTGAAGTCGCTTCACGAGCGCGGCCTCATCGACGTGGTAGGCCGCGGCGAGGGAATGGGTCGTCCCTTGCACTACGGCACCACACCCATCTTCCTCGAATACTTCGCGCTGCGCCACCTGGAAGAACTGCCACGCTCGGACGAGCTGGCGGTAGCACTGCGCGCCGAGCCAAGGCCACTCTGATGTCGGAACCGATGCGCATCCAGCGCGCGCTTGCACGCGCCGGCATTCTCTCGCGACGCAAGGCAGAGGAGCTCGTGAGCAACGGGCGCGTCACCGTGAACGGCACGCTGGCGCAGGTGGGCCAGACGGTGGATCCGGACAAGGACGTTATCAAGGTGGACGGCGAACGCATCGCCGCGCCGTCACCGCTCGAGTGGTTCGTGCTGCACAAGCCGGCTGGGGTGATCACATCGAAGCATGACCCCGAAGGACGCACCACGGTGTTCGATCTCGTGCCCGCTCGGCCGGGTCTCACCTATGTGGGCCGCCTGGACTTTCTCACTGAAGGCGTGCTGCTGCTTACCACGGACGGCGCGGCCGCGCACCGGCTCACGCATCCCAGCCACGAGGTGGAGCGGACGTACGTCGCGTCCGTGCTTGGTGAGGGCGATTATGCGGCCGAAGGTTTGCGGGAGGGCGTGGAACTCGAGGATGGCCTCGTGCGGCCGAAGAAGGTGAAGGCCGACAAGGTGGGGCGTGGCCGCTGGGACCTCACCATCACCATCGCCGAGGGGCGCAACAGGGAAGTGCGCCGCATGTGCGAGGCGGTCGGCCTCGAAGTGGACCGGCTTGTGCGTGTGAAGTTCGGCCCCGTGGAGCTCGGCGATCTGGCGTCGGGCAAGGTCCGGTCGCTCACGAAACAGGAAAAGGCAGCCCTCGACAAGCTGTAGCCAGACGCGTTTCCTCGTCATCCCGCAGTTCACCGACACCGGTTCCCATGGCAACGTCAGCATCATCCTCCGCAGATGCCCGCCTGATCCAGGACGTCAGTCGCGAAGTGGCACTGCGAGTCGTCGGTCAGGAATACATGATCGACAGGCTGCTCATCAGCCTTCTCACCGGCGGACACGTGCTGCTGGAAGGCGTGCCCGGCCTGGCCAAGACGCTCACGGTGCGCACACTGGCCGAGACGATCGCCACCACCTTCTCGCGCATCCAGTTCACTCCGGATCTGCTCCCCGCGGACGTGGTGGGTACGCAGATCTACGATCAGTCCACTGGCCAGTTCATGGTGAAGAAGGGTCCCATCTTCGCCAACATCATCCTGGCCGACGAGATCAACCGCGCGCCGGCCAAGGTGCAGGCCGCGTTGCTGGAGGCGATGCAGGAGAAGCAGGTCACCATCGGTGGCACCACGTACAAGCTCGAGGAACCGTTCCTGGTGCTGGCGACGCAGAACCCCATCGAGCAGGAGGGCACCTATCCGCTGCCCGAGGCGCAGGTCGACCGGTTCATGCTGAAGCTGCGCGTAGGCTATCCCACGCGTGACGAGGAGAAGGAGATCATGCGCCGCATGGCGAGTGGTCACGCCATCGACGTCCGGCACGTTGCCACGCCGGAGGCCATTCTCGAGGCGCGCGGTCGCATTGCGGACCTCTACATGGACGACCGCATCGTGGACTACATCGTGGACATCGTGCATGCCACGCGCGAGCCCGAGGCGGCAGGCCTGAAGGATCTCGCGCCCCTGATCGAGTTCGGGGCCAGTCCGCGCGCCACCATCTCGCTCGCACAGGCGTCGCGCGCGCACGCGTTCCTGCGTGGGCGTGCGTTCGTCACGCCGGACGACGTGAAGGCCATCGCGCCGGACGTGCTGCGCCACCGTGTGCTCACCACGTTCGAAGCCGAAGCCGAAGAGGTGACGAGTGAGATGATCGTCGCCCGCGTGCTCGCGAAAGTCGAGAGCCCGTGAGCACGGGGGCTCCGTGACGTCGCCGGCGCCCATCGCGACTGGAGGGCCGGCGAGCGTATCGAAGGGCGTTCCGCCGGAGATCCTGCGGCAGGTCAAGCTGCTGGAGCTCAAGACCCGCGGCCTCGTGAACTCGCTGTTCACCGGCGAGTATCGCTCCGTGTTCAAGGGGCAGGGCATGGAGTTCGCGGAGGTGCGCGAATATCAGCCCGGCGACGAGGTGCGCTCGATCGACTGGAACGTCACGGCGCGCATGGGCAAGCCGTACGTCAAGCGCTACATCGAGGAGCGCGAGCTCACGGTGATGCTTGTTGTCGACCTCTCGGGGTCCGAACGGTTCGGCACGCGCGCGCGCTTCAAGAGCGAGCTCGCCAGTGAGCTGGCCGCGGTCCTCGCCATGTCGGCCATCCGCAACAATGATCGCGTGGGCGCGCTGCTCTTCACGGATCGCATCGAGCACGTGGTGCCGCCGCGCAAGGGCCGCCGCCATGCCTTGCGCCTGATGCGGGACCTGCTGGTGTACGAGCCGGCAGGCAGGGGAACGGACATCGGCGCGGCGCTCGAGTACGCGGGCAAGATGCTGTCGCACAAGGCCATCATCTTCGTGGTGTCGGACTTCCAGTCGGGAGACCTGGAACAGCCGCTCAAGCTCCTGGCGCAGCGACACGACGTGGTGGCCGTCACGGTTGACGACCCCAGCGAACAGCAGTTGCCCAACATCGGCCAGGCGCGCTTCGTCGACCCGGAAACGGGCGCGACCATCGATGTCGATACGAGCGACGAACGGGTCCGCACACGGTTCGCCGAGGCGGTCACCGAGGAAATGGCGTCGCGTCGGAAGCTGCTCCGTCGCCTGGCCATCGACGAGATTCCCGTGCGCACGGACGGTGGTGTCGTGGATCCGCTCATCAAGTTCTTTCGCGCGCGAGAAACGCGTGCGAGGCGGCGGTAGAATGTGTCGTCCTGAGCGAAGCGAAGGACCTGCTTCTTGCCGAGCAGAGCGAACGAGCAGGTCCTTCGCTTCGCTCAGGACGACAGCGGTGCTCGTCGTCGTGCTTGCCATGCGCGCGCGCGCGCAGCAGCCCGTCATCCCCGTGCAGGCAGGCATCACGCTCGAGCGCGACACGGTCACCGTCGGCGACGTCGTACACCTCGTCGTGCGCGTACGCGCCCCACTCGGCGCCACCATCAATTTTCCGGCGGCTGTCGATTCGCTGGGCCCCGTGCAGTCACTCGAGCCGCCTGCGGTGAAAAGTGGCGCCGACAGCGCAACGGCAGCGGACCGCGTTGCCACATACAGGCTGTCGGCATGGGACATCGGGCTGCAACCCATCAAGCTGGGCGATGTGCTGGTGCAGACGGATGACGGCGAGCGGCGCGTGGCGCTCGCGTTGCCATCGGTCTTCGTCCGCAGCGTGCTGCCCGCCGATACCACGCTACGCGTGCCCAGGCCTGCGCGGCCATTGCTCGAGGCTCGGCCCCCATTCGCGTGGTGGTGGTGGGCGCTGCTTGCGCTCGCGGCACTCGTCATCGGGTTGCTGGCGTGGTGGATCGTGCGCCGGCGCCGTGGCCTGTCGGCCGTGCCGGGCGATCCCTATGCGGAAGCCAACGCGGCGTTCACGCGCATCGAGGGCTTGCGACTCATCGAGGCGGGCGAGCCCGGCCGCCACGCGGCCCTCATGACGGATGTGCTGCGCCGCTACCTGTCGGCTCGGCTCGAATCTGTATCGCTCGCACTCACGAGTGGCGAGCTGCAGGCAGCTGTACGAAGCGTGCCCACCGTGCCGCATGAGGCCCTGCGCCTGCTGTTCGAGTCCGTCGATCCCGTCAAGTTTGCCAACGCGCCGCTTGCTGCCGATCGCGCGCGCGCCATTGGGGACGACGCCAGGGCGATCGTTCGAGACGAGCACCAGCGCGCCGAGGCGGTATTGGCTGCCGAGCGCGCCGCGGAGAAGAAGGAGCGTGCCGCGTGATGTCCCTGGGTGCGTTCCAGTTCGCGTCGCCGTGGTGGCTGCTGCTGCTCGTGCTGCTGCCCGTGTGGTGGCTCGTCGCGCGCCGACGCACGCCGGCGGCCATCGTGTTCTCCCGCGTGGCCGTCCTTGCGCGCGGGCCCCGCGCGGGCCGAGGGATTGCTCGCGCCCTCACCACGCTGCGCAACCTCGCGCTCGCCAGCGGCATCATTGCCCTGGCTCGGCCGCGCTCGGGCGCGCACGCCGAAACCACCACGAGCGAAGGCATCAACATCATCGTCGCCTTCGACATCTCGAGCTCGATGCTCGCCCTCGATTTCCAGCCGCAGAACCGGCTCGAAGTGGCGCGCGCGAAGATCAAGCAGTTCGTGACGGCGCGCAATGCTGACCGGATCGGCATCGTTGCCTTCTCCGGCGAGGCGCTCACGCAGGTGCCACTTACCACGGATTACCCCGTGGTGCAGGCCGCGCTGGACAATCTTCAGCCAGGGCAACTCGAGGATGGCACGGCGATCGGCACGGCGATCGCCACGGCCGCGAACCGGTTGAAGGACGCACCGGGACGATCGCGCGTCCTCATTCTCCTCACGGACGGCGTGAACAACCGCGGCTCCATCGATCCGCGCACGGCGGCGAAGGCCGCCGCGCAATTCGGCATCAAGATCTACGGCATCGGCGTCGGCACCGAGGGCATGGCGCCCGTCCCCGTCGGACGCGGGCTGTTTGGCCTGCGCTACGAGATGCAGCGCGTCGAGATCGACGACGCGCTGCTCACCGATGTCGCGAACGCGACGGGTGGTCGCTACTTCCGCGCGCGCGATCCCGCGGCGCTCCAGCGCATCACCGAACAGATCGATGCCCTCGAGCGTGCGCCCGTGCGGAGCCGCACCTACGTCCGCTACGCGGAACTGTTCCGCTGGC
>JAYVNZ010000499.1:0-4842 GCA_043758185.1 Gemmatimonadaceae bacterium
GTGGGGCGCGGAGCGCGGCAAGGCGTTCCTTGAATCCCTGCTCGGTGGTGCCTTGCTGTGAGAGCACGGTGGCGACTTGCTCCAGCGCGTTGAGCGCCACCGCGTCGAGGCGACTGATGGCCTCGGCATTGTCCGTGACGAACGACGCAATGTCCTGTTCGCCGAAGCTCGACGCGGTCTGCTGCAGCCCGCGCAGTGCCTGGCGGAACTCGCGACGCACCCGCTCACGCGCGAGGTCGTCGTGTGCCTCGCGCGCATCCGCAAGGACTCGGCGGAGATGCTCTCCCTGTCCCACCGCTTCGAGGCGAAAACGCGCGGCGGGGGTCGTCGGTGGGTTGGGCGCAGCTTCCACGACGGTGAGCCCGCCGTCGTCATAGTACAGGTCGGCGATGGGCACCACGCGCTCGGCACCCGTGTCCTGCGACTGGAGGGCGTCCAGGGCCGCGGCAAAACGCGCCACGTCACCCGCTGGCGCATCCGAGCCGCCCGCGCGCATGGCAGTGGCCACGCCGCGCAGTACCGTCGCCGCCGCACCCAGCAGCGCGACGCGTGGCGCGTCGAGCATGGGCACACCGGCCTCCAGCGGATGAGCGGCCTGCTCGGCGGCCTCGAGGACGTCGGCGAGGGCGGGGTGATCCTTCACGCTCGCAATGCCGCGAAGTGCGCGCACGCGGCGCAGGACGTTGATGGCCGCGTCGCGATCGGCCGGCCGCGTGGCGAGGAGCTCGAGGCCCGCGCCGATGTTCGACGCTTCCGTGGCGAGGTAGCTCGCCTGTCCCTGCACGCTGGGCGACGCGAGCGGCGTTGGGGATCGAACGGCGGCAAATTCACCGAGTTCCTTGACGCGTGCCCGGGCGCGCGCGTCGTCGGTGCCGCTCCACGTGCGCACGTTGCGCAGGAGCAGCTTGCATTCGTCCACCGCCGCCACGATGACAGCGCTCAGGCCGGGCCCCCACTGCAGGGTGCCCTCGCGCAGGACGCGCGCAACCTGTTCCACACCTGCTGCGAGCTCTGCGAATGACGGCAACTTGGCCATGGTCGCGCTGCCGCGAAGCGCACGGGCTACGCGCTGCAGCCCGTCGGCATCGGGACCGGCTACGCCGCCGGCGTCAAGCAACCCGTCGAGTTGCTCGACGTAGTCGCTGGCTTCGAGAATGAAGAAGTCGAGAAACCCGACGGGGGTGGGGGCCGTCATGCCCGCTCCAGGCTGGTGGACAGGGAACTCCGGGAAGACGTTTCGAAGTTAGGGCCCGCGTCGCGCCGCGTCCATCGCGGCGCGAAGCTCGCGGATGGCAGCGGCCAGGCCCACGAACACGGCACGGGCCACCACGTGATGGCCAATGTTGAGCTCCTCGATCTCCGGAATTGCCGCCACGGGCCCCACGTTGAGAGTGGTGAGTCCATGACCCGCATGGACCGCGAGGCCGAGTGACGCTCCCAGCATTGCCGCCTCGCGCAGCGCACCCAGCGCGGCCGGATCGCCGTGCGCGTGCGCATAGCGACCTGTGTGCAACTCCACCGAATCGGCGCCGAGGTCGCGCGAGCGGGTGACGCTGTGGCGGTCCGGATCGATGAACAGGCTGGTGCGAATCCCCGCGTCCCGCAGCCGACCCAGGCTGCGTTCGAGTCGCGTGGGGTCGGCCCGGAGGTTCAGGCCGCCTTCGGTGGTGACTTCCTCCCGTCGCTCGGGTACCAGGGTGACCTGGTATGGCTGCAACTCTTCGGCAAGCGCAAGCATCTCGTCCGTGCCTGCGATCTCGAGGTTGAAGACCGTGGTCACCGCTGCGGCGACTGCGCGGATGTCGGTGTCCTGCATGTGGCGCCGGTCCTCGCGCAGGTGCGCGGTGATTCCGTCCGCGCCCGCTTCCTCGCAGGCACGCACGGCGTCGACGGGAACGGGTTCGTCGCCGCGCCGGGCCTGACGGATGGTCGCGACGTGATCGATGTTGACGTAGAGGCGCTGTGGAAGGGTCGTCATGTGTCGTGCGTCACTGGCATGGTTGCTGGCAGAAGGCGAACTTCCAGAGGTTCGCTCCACTCCCGAGGAGATCACGTGTGAGAAAGCTACTGCTGTTCGGTTTGCTGGCGGGTGTCGCCTGCCAGTCTCGCACGGTCGAGGTACCGACGCCCTCGCCGGTGAACGCGCCCGCGACTGTATCCGGCGCGAGGCCCGCCCTCGAGGCGTTCCTGTCCGCGATTCGTGCGCAGGATCTCCAGGCGTTGGCGGTGGCCTGGGGCGACAAGTCGGGTCCTGTGCGCGACACGAAGGTGTTCTCCCGTGAGGAGATGGAGCAGCGTGAGCTCATCCTCATCCGGTGCTTCAAGCACGACCGCTCCCGTGTGCTGGGCGAGTCGCCGGCGGCCGGTGGCGAGCGCAAGTTCGAGGTCGAGCTGGTCCGGGGAACTGTCACACGCGTGGCGGACTTCTTCACGGTGCCGGGTCCCGATCGCTGGTACGTGCGCTCCGCCAACATGGATGCCGTCAAGGATCTCTGCTCGGCGAAATGAGTTTGTAGTGGCGAAATGCGGGTGGCTCGGGGAAACGAGCATGTCGTCCTGAGCGCAGCGAAGGACCTGCTCCTGTCTCACTGACGAGCAGTTCCTTCGCTCGCACGGGACGACCGCTGTACTAGTATTCAGTCAGCTCGATCAGGACGCCAGCGGTGCTGGCGGGGTGAAGAAACGCAATGCGCTTTCCCTCGGCACCAAGGCGAGGAATGTCATCGATGAGGCGAACACCGGCGGTGCGGCAGCGCGCGAGCGTGTCGTCGATGTCGTGCACGGCGAAGCAGATGTGGTGAATACCTGCGCCACGCCTGGCGATGAACTTGCCGATGGGCGTGTCGGGGGATTGTGCCTCGAGCAGTTCGATCAGGGAGTCTCCAGCATCCAGGCCGCCGATGCGCGCCCCGTCCGCATCATCGAGCGGGGCATCGGGAAGGCCGAGGATGTCGCGATAGAATGGCAGGACCTCGTCCAGCGCGTGAACAGCGATGCCCACGTGGGCAATGCGTGTGGGTCGAGGCGGTACGTTGGTCATGGTGAGGGCGCTGGTGTGGTGTGCGCTGGCGTTGAATACTAAATTCTGGTGGCGGCACGCGAAACGGCCGTCGAGGAGAGGAGAGCGAGCATGTCGAATGCCCAGGCAGTCACGGACGAGGATTTCGAGGAGAAAGTAGAGAAGGGCAGCGGCCTCACGGTCGTGGATTTCTGGGCGACCTGGTGCGGACCGTGCCGCATGATTGCCCCCATTCTCGACCAGCTGGCCATGGAGTATGCCGACAAGGGCGTGACCGTCGCGAAGCTCGACGTCGACGCGAACATCAAGACCGCCAGCCGCTTCAACGTGCGCTCCATTCCCATGCTGTTGTTCTTCAAGGACGGCAAGGTGGTGGACCAGATCGTGGGTGCAGTCCCGCGCCCGGCCATCGAGGAGAAGCTGAAGAAGCACGCCGTGCCGGTGGCCTGACGCCGTTGCACCGCGGGTGACCCGCACGCACATTTGGCCGGGACGACAAACATCGTCCCGGCCACTTTTGCTCCCAGCCATGCCCGCCACCGTTGCCGGCCTGCGATACCCGCATTCGCGCGTGCTCCTGCAGCGCACCCGGCTCGCATACGTGCACCTGAAGAACCTGCTCACGGACGCCAAGCGCGACCGCGCCGCGCGGGTGTCCGGCTACGTGGCCATCTGGCTCCCGGAAGAGTTTCTGGTGCTCTATCTCCAGCGCGGCGAGTTGGTGAATGCGTGCGCGCACGACGGCAGGGAGTTTCACGCCGTGGCGATAGGCGCCGCCGTGGAGAAGGTGCCGACCGAGCCGGAGTACGGCGAAGTGGTGTTCTGCGCGGCGGAGGACGAGTTGCTGTCGTGCATGCACGCCTCGCAGATCACGCTTCCCCTGGCGTGGCCGCCAGAGCTGCGCACCACGGATCCCAAGTCACTCTTTCCCTACCTGATGGCCACCACCTTCGACGGGTTCGTCGAAATCGCCGCGGAGGGCGACGTCAACTACCTGCTGTTTCGTCACGGCGCAGTGCAGACCGCATTCCTGGCCGGCCGCCCGGAGGGCACGCTGGTGGAGGGGGTGACGCGGCTGTTCGAACGCGATCGGCGTGCGCTTCACCTGGCGGTCCGTCACTGGCCAGCCCTGGCGCCGCTGCCGGTGCAGGCGGCAACGGGACTCGTGCAGGCGTACCGTGACCTCACCACCTCGCTCGTGTTGCGCCTGGTGGCCGAGGGACGCGACAGTGCACCAGCCATTGCGGAGCACGCGCGGCACTCGCTGGCGACCACGCATCCCGCGCTGGAAGGTTTCTCGTTCAATGGTCGCACGCCTCGCGCCGTGGTTGCCGACGCCCGTGGGCTGACGGACGCCATTGCGGCGCTCGTGAACGAGATCCTGTGGACGGTGGGCACCGAGGAAGGGCATGGACCGGAAACCATGTTGCGCGAGCTGACCTACGAGCGGCGGCACCTGTTCCAATCGGCGGGCCTCTTCGACCGGCTGTCGTGGAAGCTGGCGTGACGGAGGTGCGGTCCGGCGCGCTGTACGTGGTGAGCACCCCCATTGGAAACATGGGGGATTTTTCTTTCCGCGCCGTGGAGGTGCTGCGGCACGTGGCCACCGTCCTCGCCGAAGACACGCGACATTCTCGGCACCTGCTGGACCGATACGAGATCGACACGCCACTCACGCCGTATCACGAACACAACGAGGCCAAGGCCACGCCTCGCCTCATTGCACGGTTGCTGGGCGGCGAGGAGATCGCCCTGATCTCCGACGCAGGAACGCCGCTGCTCTCCGACCCTGGCGCTCGCCTCGTGCAGGCGGCCGTGGACGC
>JAYVNZ010000500.1:0-26809 GCA_043758185.1 Gemmatimonadaceae bacterium
GCGATGAGCGCCGCGAGCACCGGATCCACCCGGCGCAGATGTGCAAGGCCAGCGCGGGGCGACGTGTTCACCATGGAGGGCAGGAGTGCGGGACGGGCAGATGAGCCTCGGCGAGAAGATACGCGGCACGCTAGCGGCTGCGCGATGCCCCTTTCCCGATGCAAAGCACCTGGGTCGTCCGTACATTCCGGCTGCCTCCGCAACTTCGCGAGGCCTGCCACGAGCACATGCTGACACGCTTCATCAACTACTTCCTCAAGGGCGTCGTCTTCCTGGCGCCGCTCGCGTTCACCACTTACATCTGCGTGCGCATCTTCACCACCATCGACGGCTGGCTCGGCATCCCCATTCCGGGCGCCGGCTTTGCCGTCACGGTGCTGCTCATCACGCTGTTCGGCTTTCTGGCGCAGAGCTTCCTCACACGCAGCGCGCTGAATGTCGTGGAGAACCTGCTCAACCGCCTTCCCTTCGTGCGGTTGCTCTACTCCTCCACACGCGACCTCTTGAACGCGTTCGTTGGAGAGAAGCGGCGGTTCGACAAGCCCGTGCTCGTGGCACCATACCCGGGGGGCGTGGCCCGTGCCCTCGGCTTCGTGACGCAGGAGTCACTCGCTGGCCTCGGCCTTGTGGACCACGTGACGGTGTACTTGCCGCAGTCGTACAACTTTGCGGGCGCACTCCTGATCTTTCCCACGAGCGCGGTGACGCCTGTGGCCGCGGACAGCGCGGATGTGATGGCGTTCATCGTGTCTGGTGGCGTGACGACCCCGCCGGGGTTGTCCGTTCGGAGTCAGCTGCCCTGAGGCACCGGCGCGTCGGCGGCGGGCACCGGCCGCTCCACGCGGTAGATGCTGATTACCGTGTCGTCGATCACGCGTCGCTGCGCCCCAGCGGGTACCGCATGGGTGCGTTCGTGTTCCACCACGAGCGCTCGTGCGAACCGGCTGGCCTGCCAGCTCGCGATCACCATGTCCAGCATCTTCGATCCGTACGGAGGGTCGACGAACGCGATGTCGTACCGGTCCGGCGTGAGGGCGGCCGCAAAGGGCACCGCGTCGCGCTTGAACACGCGCGTGCGGTTGCGCATGCGCAACAGGGCGATGTTCGCCTTGAGCGCGTGCAGGCTGGACGGCCTGAACTCCACGAAATCGGCAGCGTGCGCCCCGCGCGAGAGTGCCTCGAGCCCCAGTGCGCCCGTGCCGGCGAACAGGTCGAGCACCCGCGCGTTCTTCACGTCGGCGTACAGCATTTCCAGCGCGGCAACGCGCACCAGTTCCGCGGTCGGCCGTACCCGTGCATCCGCCGGCGACATCAGGTCCCGACCCGCGAACTTGCCTCCCACGATCCTCATTCCTGCCCCTCGCCCATTGAGACTGCCGTCGACTGGTGACTGATGGTCACTGGTAACTCGTGACTTGTGGCATCGCAAGAACCGCAGTTACGGGTTACGGGTTTCCAGTCAACAGTTACCAGTCAGGCGTGCAACACCGCCAAATGCGCGGACGAAGCGCGCAACGCGTCAAACTGGTTACTGCAGGTCACTGGCGACTCGTGACTCGTGACGCCTCCTCATAACGTACGCAGCGCGAGGCCGGCATGCGTGCGCTCGCTCACGAGAAGATCATCCCGATTCGAGCGGCCACCGTGGCTTGCTCGCGTCGCGACAGGCAACGCATACTCCCCAGCGTCAGAATCACCTCCCGCCGAAACAGCCGAGGTCGGCCCGCAATGCCATTTCCGTCATTCCGTACGTCACTCGCGAGCGTCGCAGCCGTCACCATCGCTGCCGCACCGTGGGCACACGCGCCTGCAACCCCGCTCGTGGACCCGCGACTCTACGCCGGTCTCGCCTGGCGCAACCTCGGCCCGTTTCGCGCGGGCCGTGTGTCGGCGGTCACGGGGGCCATCGGCCAGCCTGGCGTGTTCTACGCCGGCATGCCTGCCGGCGGCGTGTGGAAGTCCACCAGCGCCGGCGAAACCTGGTTCCCCGTGTTCGACGCCATCAAGGGCGTATCGAGCATCGGCGCGGTGGAAGTCGCCCCATCGGACCCGAACATCGTGTACGTCGGCACGGGGGACATGGTCACCGGTGGGGCTATCAACGAGGGCAATGGCGTCTACAGATCCAGGGATGCCGGTCACACATGGCAGCACATCGGGCTCGACGCCACGAAGCAGATTCCCTCCATGCTCGTGGATCCGCGCGACGCACGCACGGTGCTCGTCGCCGCGCAGGGCGACCTGCACCTCAAGGGCGAGTCACGCGGCGTGTTTCGTTCCACTGACGGCGGAACGACGTGGACGCGCACCCTCTTCGTGAACGACAGCACGGGCATCCAGAAACTCGCGCGCGCGAACGACGTACCCGCCGTGATCTTCGCGACGACGGTGACGCACTACGTCCCGCCTGTGGTGCCGGGCCAGGTCGCCTCCATGCCCAGCGCCGCGCAGGGCTCGGGTCCAACCGGCACCGCACTCTACAAGTCCACGGACGGCGGCGTGAACTGGCGCGAAATCACCGGCGGCGGGCTGCCGCGCCTCATGGGTCGCACCTCCGTCGCCGTGGCCATGCACAGCAACGCCGAGCGGGTGTACCTCATCACGAACACCGGGTTACTGCGGTCCGATGACGGTGGTGCAACGTGGCGGCCGATGGCCGCTGACGACCCCCGTATCCGCAACGGACAGGGTGGGTACAACTGCGGCGTGTACGTCGATCCCGCGGATCCGGACGTCGTCTACACCATCAGCACCTCCAGCTACAAGTCCGTGGACGGCGGAAACACGTTCACCGGTTTCAAGGGCGCGCCGGGCGGCGACGATCCGCAGCAATTGTGGATCGACCCCACCAATGCCCAGCGCATGCTGATGGGCCTGGACCAGGGTGCGGTCGTCACGCTCGACGGCGGCGGAACGTGGACGTCGTACTACAACCAGTCCACCGAGCAGATCTATCACCTGGCCGCGGACAATTCCTCACCGTACTGGGTCTATGGCACGCAGCAGGACGCTGGCGCCATCCGTACGCGTATTCGCGGAAACCTGGGCGCCATCACCCCCATGGACTGGAACCCCGTGTCCGGGTGGGAATGGGGCACCATCCTGCCGGATCCGCTGGATCCCAACACCGTCTACTCGAGTGGCTCGGGCATTCTCAAGATCTCGTACCCCAGCGAGCAGTGGATCAACGTGAGCCCCGCCGTCAATCCCGACGCGAAGCTCCGCACCACGTCGTCGCAGCCCATCGTGTTCGCGCCATGGAACCGGCACATGCTGATTGCCGGGTTCCAGCAGCTCATGGCCACCACCGACAGCGGTGCACACTGGACGGCGCTCAGCGCCGACCTCACCGTGCGCAGCGACGCGCCGCCGTCGCCCTCCACCGCGGGCGGATTCACGCCGCCCGGCGGCGCCATTGAATCCATCGCGCCCTCCACGGTGGCCGCCGGTACCATCTGGGTGGGCACCAGCAACGGCCTGGTGAAGCTCACGCGCAACGGCGGCAAGAGCTGGGACGACGCATCGATTCCCGGGCTCACCAACCCTTCGCGCGCAGAGGTGACCATCGACGCGTCGCACGTGGATGCGGCGTCGGCGTACGCGTCCGTGGACCTGCACCGCACGGGCGACTACATGCCGTACCTGTTTCGCACGCACGACTACGGGCGGACGTGGACGAAGATCATTGGCGACCTGCCGGTGAACCAGCCGGGGGGCAGCTTCACGCGCGTGATCCGGAACGACACGAAGAAGGCCGGCCTGCTCTTCGCCGGAACAGAGAGTGGCGTATACGCAACGTTCGACGATGGCGACCACTGGCAATCACTGATGCAGAATCTCCCCACCACGTCGTATCGCGACATGGTGATCAAGGACAACGACCTGATTGTGGCCACGTATGGTCGCGGCTTCTGGGTGCTCGACGACTACTCCACGCTGCGCCAGCTATCACCCGCACTCGCTACGGAAGCCACGCACCTGTTCAAGCCGGGCGACGCCGTGCGCACGCGCCGCAACGTTGGCGCCGATACTCCGTTCCCGCCGGAGGTACCGCACGCACTCAATCCACCCGACGGCGTGATCATCGACTATTGGCTGGCCCAGCCCGCGCACGAGCTGTCGCTCGATGTGCTCGACGCGCAGGGTACCGTGGTGCGGCACCAGTCGAACGCCGCCATGACAGCGGTCACCGAGGCCGCTCGGCCACCGCATCCCAATTTCTGGGTGGCTACGCCAGAACCCCTGCCGTCACTGGCCGGCACCAACCGCGCACACTGGGACCTGCGCTACGACGCCCCGCCGGCCTTCTCGCACAGTTTCGAAATCAACGCCAATCCGGGCCTCACACCCGCTTCGCCACTCGGACCCGTGGCCATCCCCGGCACGTATACCGTGCGACTGACTGCGGACGGGCGGACGTCGTCGCAGACCGTCGTTGTACGCCCCGATCCGCACTCTCCGGCCACGCCCGTCGCACTGCAGGCGCAGAATGCACTGCTGCAGAAACTGGTGGATGGCATCCGGGTCTCGTTCGAGGGCCGTGACGTCGCTACGGCACTGCGCACTGCACTCCGCGGCGCGGTACCCGCCGGTGCACCAGCCGACATGGCGGAGGTGGCGGCGCGCGCGTCGGCACTCGCTGCCCAGCTCGACACCGTGTCCGGGCTGGATTCCGAGCGCGGCAACCGGGGCCGGGGTGGCAGCGGAACACCCACGTTCACGTCGCTGAACGGCACCTTCGTGAGCCAGCTGAACGCGCAGGACCTGGGGGACATGGCCCCCACCGCAGCCGCGCTGGCCGCGTACTCCAAGGCGTGCAAGGAGCTGGCGACCGTGGTCGCTTCGTGGGAGCGCGTCAGCACGGACATTGGATCGTTCAACACCATGCTGACCGCACGAGGCAAGTCCGCGCTGCAGGTGCGAAAGCTGTCGATGGGGACGCCAGCGTGTGAGCTCGAGAGCCGCTCGCGGGCCAGGTAACCGCGGCCTTCACCAGCCCGACACGCGGCGCACGCAATCGCGAGTATCGATGCCATCCGCGTGCGGCCTGAAGCGAATCCGAAACTAAAAGCCGGCCGATCGCTTGCGTTAGCTTGTCCGCGGCGGTATCAATTGCGAGTAGAAAGTTCCCGTGTGCTCGCTCCTGCAAGCAACGGAATTACGCAAGCACCCTGCTTTCACGGGATCGTTCGCCATGTCGACACAAGCTGTGGAGACGCCTGCCGCACTCCTCCCCATCGAGCGCGTGCGGTCCGTCCTGGGTCTCACGTATGCTGAAATCGCCCGCGCACTCAGTATTGACGAGAGCACGCTGCATCGCTGGCGCGCCTCGTTCGATCGGCGGAGGGCGTCGGCGGGTCTGCAGGGCATTGTGGGGCTCGACCACTTCATTGATGCCTACACGGCACGCTGGCCTGGGGATACAGGCAAGGCCAAGCACTGGCTCAACGCTCCCCATGCCGCCTGTGGCGGAGACACACCCAGGTCGTGGCTGCTGAAGGGCCGGGCAGACTTCCTGGCCGGACTGCTCTCCTCCGAAGGGATGGAGTCCCCCTCTCCCATCTCCAACACACGCGCGGATGCGACCTTCGACCTCGCCCCCGTTGGAATGGCGCGCGTGGCACTGGACGGAGAATTCCTGGCCGTCAATGCTCGGCTGTGCGAGATCCTTGGGTGGTCAGCGTCGGAGCTACGCGGCAAGACGGGCCAGGAAATCACGCATCTGGATGATCTCGACAGCGGGCTCGATCTCGGACGCCAGCTCGTCAGCGGCGCCGTATCGTCGATTACGCAGCAGAAGCGCTACCGCCGAGCCGACGGTCGCAGCGTGTGGACGCGTGTGTCGGCCACCGTGGTCCGTGACGAACTGGGAGCGCCCCTCCACTTCCTGACCGTTGTCTACCCACTCCCGGACATCGAGGCGGCGGCGGTGCGCCTGGCGCTGGGACATGCGCCGGGCGCGGAGGGCGTGCGCGAGGGCGTGTGGGAATGGGAAGTCCAGTCGGGTGACCTCTACTGGAGCCCGCAGATCGCAACCACCCTGGGCCGGTCGCCGCACGACATTGCGCACAGTGTCGACGCGTTCCGTTCGCTCGTGCATCCGGCGGACCTGCCCGGCATGGTCGCGGCGGCCGAGGCGTATGCGGCGGGCCAGGCGCGCACCTACGACGTCGAAATCCGCATGGCGCACACGGACGGGTCCTGGCGGTGGGTGCACTCGAGAGGCCGTGCGCTCAGTCGCGATGCCGACGGCCGGCCCACGCGCGTGGCCGGGTTGCACACTGACGTGACGGACCGCCGACTCGCAGAGGAGCAACTGCGGGAGAGTCATGCGGCACTGGCCTCGAGCGAGGCACGCTACCGTGCCATCGTGGAAGGCGCCACCTCCATCATCTGGAAGACGACCGCCGAAGGTCGCTACCCAATCGACGCCGCGCCGGTGTCGATCGTGACGTTCCGGGGCCCCACGCACGAGTTCACGAGTGGTACTCCGCTGTTCCGGGCCGAGTCAGCCAACGGCACCAGCGTACGCGGGCTCAGCGTGCGTGACGCACAGCCGGAGCTGGCGCACACGGGGTTGTACGAGCTTCTCGACGACGTCTACGCCACCGGCCAGGCGCGTGTGAGCCGGGAATTCTCCGTGCCCGTCGCCGCCACGGGCACCGCGGTGCCAGGGTACTTCAACCTCATGCACCAGCCCGTGCGGGACTCGACTGGCGCGGTCATCGGCATCGTGTCCATCTCCAGTGATGTCACGTCCCAGATGCCTGCTCGTCATGACGCGGAGCGACTGGGAGTGGCTCGCAGAGCGGGACAGTCGGCCGGCCCCCGCATCGTGAAATAGCGAAACGCCCGCAGCAGTCATATTTTGATGTGACTCCTCCCCACGGACCCACTGCATCGCGTCACTCCTGCTTGTCGTCACCGTCGCGTCGCTGGCCGCCGTCCGCTCCTGCGCGACGGTGAGCGATTCTGCCCGTCGCACACGCGCGTGACGGTGACGCCATGAGCGACGTGCAGCCCGACGCCGCCGACCAGGCAATGCAAGCCGCCATGGCGGCCATGCGGAAGCGCTATGCAGGCACGAGCCGCGGGATCATTGCCACGTTCGAGCAGATCGGAGAACAGCTGTCGGCCAGTCCGTCGTCCGACGCCCTCCTGAGCGCACTGCGGCGAGAACTGCACCGCGTGCACGGCACGTCGGGCAGCCTGGGTTTTCACGAAGCCAGCCGCATGACGGGCGCCCTGGAAGGCGTGGTGCGGCGGTGGAGCAACGATACCGCGCTGGATCGCGAACGGCGATCCGGTATCGTCATGCGCTTTGCGCGCGCGCTCGACGCGGTGATCGCCGCCACCGTCGACAAGGATGCGCCAAAGCCGCGGCGACTCGTCTTGTTCGGTCTCGCCGACGGCGTGGCGGAGCGCCTGGTGGCTGAAGGCGTGCACCGCGGGCTGGCCGTGGAGCAGATGGGTGCCAGCGCAGGTCCGCCGTCGCCGCTGGACGGAGCGCCCTGGGGCGTGATTGCCATGGAGCCGATGGGGCAGATCGTGGCGGGGCCGGAGTTTCGTGGCGCGCCATTCGTGCTGCTTCGCGACGCGTCGCTGGTGGAGGGCGCACTCCTGCTCGGCGCGGCGGCCGTGCTCGATGTCGCCACCGTGGCGAGTGAAATTCTCGACGTTCTGGATACGCGCTCGGGCAGCCCCAGCGAGGGAAAGCTGACGGTGCTGCTCGTCGATGACGACCCAATGATGCTGTTGCTGCTGCGTACGCTCGCCGAACAGGAAGGGGTGCAGGTCACTGTGGCGTCGAGCGGGGCCCAGTTCCTCGAAACACTGGCCACCACGGACGCCGCACTCGTGGTGCTCGACGTGGAGATGCCCGACGCGAATGGCATCGACCTGCTGCGCGTCGTCCGCGCCGACGCACGTGTGGCAGACGTGCCCGTGCTCATGTTGAGTGGGCGCACGGACCAGGAGGCACGCGAGCGTGCCTTCGACGCCGGCGCGGATGACTACATGGTCAAGCCCGTGGTGCCGCCGGAATTCCAGCGCCGCATGCTCCAGCTGCTCAAGCAACGCCGAGACCGGCGCACAGCCATGGACCTGCATGCGTCCACGGGCCTGCCGTTGCCCGCGCGCACGCTCCAGGATCTGGATGCCCGACTTGGCACTCGCGAAGAGGCCACGTGGAGTGTCGTGATCGTGCGTCCCGGGGTGGCATCGCCCTCTGGTGAGGAAGAGCAGCAATGGCAGTTGGAGTGCCTGCGGCTGGCGAGTGCGGTGCGCGACGCGGGTGGAAGTGCCGGCCTCTCGGACGAGCACGAGTTGCTGCTCGCGCTGCCCGTGCCCGCGCGTGAGGCTTCGTCACTCATGCTCACCCTCGTCACCGATCCCGGCGCCACTCCGGGCTTGTGGTGCGCGGGAGCCGCGGATACGCTCGCGGTACCGCAGGCGACCTCGCGCGCCCTGATGACGGCCGCTGCCGACGCGCATCGGGCCGCACGCGACGCAGGAGCGCGCGTTCGCGTATGGGATACGTCCAGCGACGACATTGCGCCCGACGTGATCGTGGTGGAGGACGATATCGCCCTCTCCGAAATGATCACCTTTGCACTCGACGCGAAGGGGTTGTCGCACCGGGCGTATTCCACCGGTCCCGAGGCACTCGCCGCGCTGCTCGAGATCCGGGTGCGTGGCCGCACACCCATCATCCTGCTGGACGTGGACCTGCCCGGCATGGACGGGCACTCCCTGCACGAACGGATTCGCCTGGAGCGACCGGGCGCGTTCCACGTGGTCTTCATTTCCCTGCACACCAGTGAAGCGGACCAGTTGCGCGCGCTGCGCGGCGGCGCGCTGGACTACATGAGCAAGCCCATCAGCCTGCGTGTGCTCATGGCCAAGCTGGCCGTGTGGCGCGAACGAAGCCGCGACGGATGACGGCGCTCGCCGTCCTGGCGGTGATCGGAGTGATGCAGGGTGTCTTCCTGATGCTGCTGATGATCTTTCTCGGCGTGCGGCAGCAGGTGCATCGCATTCGCGCCATCTCGATGGACGCCACGTTGAGCGGCCTCTACGAGCCGCTCGGCGCCTGGCTCGCTGGTGCGGGCACCGTGGAGGACTTCGTCGCGGCGCTGCGGTTCCTGCCGGGTCACTCTGCGTTGGGGGTGGCCGGCAACCTGGCGCGCGTCGCCATTCCCGACGGATATCGCGCACAACTCGCGGTTGCGCTGCGCGAGGAGCCCTGGGTGCGGCGCGCGATCGGACGTGCGACATCACCGCGATGGGGCCAGCGGCTGGAGGCGGCGCGCTGTCTTGCCCTCGCTGGTACGTCAGACGATGCGATACTCCTGGAAGCGCTGCTGAACGATGAACGGCCGGCGGTTTCCATTGCTGCTGTCACCGCGCTGCCCCGCGTTGCGGATGCCGCGCTGGTGGCCCGCGTGCTGGACCGCCTTTCCACGCTGCCCGCGACGGTGGTCCGCTACGTCCACGAGTCCCTCAAGGAGATGCGCGAACTGGTGGAGCCCGCGCTGGTGCTGCGCCTCGTGGCCGATGCGCCACCGCGGGCGCTTGCGCGCTGGGCGACGCTCGCAGGTGTCCTCGAGTTGCCACTCGCACTCGACCGTGTTGCACTGCTGGAGCGGCATCCGGAGGCGCGGGTGCGCGAAGCGGTGGCACTCGCCATCCGGCGCGTTCCGCGCAAGCGGTCGGCCGACAGCCTGCTCGAGATGCTCCACGACGCGGACGCAGGCGTGCGGGCCGCGGCCGCGCATGCCCTGGGCGAGCTGGCCTCCAGCAGCGCGATTCCCGCGCTCGCGAGCGCTGCGCATGATGAATCGTGGGCCGTACGCTTCCGCGCAACACTTGCTCTCACACAACTGGGCGAACCAGGTCGCACCGCCGTCCGCGCGTTGCGCTCTGACGCAGACCCGTACGTGGCCGATATGGCCACCTTCATCTCCGGCCTGGGCGAGGGCGCCCTGCTCGACATGGTCGAAGACTGATGATCACGTCTCAACTGATTGCCGTGCTGCATCGCGTGCTCTGGTGGGCGGACCACGCCGTCCTCGTGTATTTCCTGTTGCTCAACTCCTTTTACGCGCTGCTGCTGCTGCTTTCCATTCCCGAGTTGTGGAAGCACTGGCGCATCTCGGACGATGAACAGCTGAGCCGCCTGCTCGCCTCGGACGCGCTGCCTCCGCTCAGCATCCTCGTGCCGGCGTACAATGAGGAAGTCACGATCACCGCCAGCACGCTGTCATTCCTCACGCTTGCATATCCGCGGTTCGAGGTCATCCTGGTGAACGATGGGTCCCGCGACCGGACCGTCGAGGTGCTGACGCGTGAGTTCGACCTCTATGAAGTGCCGCCCGCATATCGCCAGCCCCTGGCCTGCAAGCCCATCCGCGCCGTCTATCGCTCCAGGAAGCATTCGCGCCTGGTGGTGATCGACAAGGAGAATGGCGGCAAGGCCGATTCGCTGAATGCCGGCATGAACGCCGCGCGGCATCCGTACGTGGTGTCGGTGGATGCGGATACGCTCATCGAGCCCGATGCCCTCATGCGCCTTGCGCGCCCCTTCCTGCTGGGCACGTCCGTGGCCGCGGTGGGCGGGACACTGCGGGTAGCCAATGGATGCATCGTGAAGATGGGACGCGTGGTTGACCCGCGCGTCGATCCGGTCTGGCTCACCGGCTGCCAGGTGGTGGAATACCTGCGGGCATTCCTCTTCGGGCGCCTGGGCTGGAACACGCTCGGCGGAAGCCTGATCATCTCCGGTGCCTTCGGGCTGTTCAACCTGGAGTACCTCATCGCCATCGGTGGCTACAAGACCGGCAACGTGACGGAGGACATGGACCTCGTTGTGCGCCTGCAGCGCTATCTCTACGAGAACGGCATCAAGGCGGAGCTTCCCTTCATTCCGGATCCGGTGGCGTGGACCGAGGTCCCGAGCGACAGGAAGGTGCTGTCGCGGCAGCGCGAGCGGTGGCACCGTGGCCTCGTCGGCACCATGGTCACGCACCGTGACCTGCTCTTCAACAGGAAGTACGGCGTGATGGGCATGGTGGCCATTCCCTATTTCTTCTTTGGCGAGATGCTGGCCCCTGTGGTGGAACTGCTCGGCTATGTCATGACGGCCGTGGGCTTCGTCATCGGTGCCGTGGACATCCGCTTTGCCCTCCTGTTCCTGATGTGTGCCGTGGGGTATGGCACGCTGCTGTCGTTCTGGGCCATCCTGCTGGAGGAGGTGAGCTTCCGTCGCTACCAGCGGCGCTCGGACCTGGTGTGGCTCCTGTTCTTCGCGCTTATCGAGGGCATCGGATACCGGCAGCTCACCGTGTGGTTCCGCCTGCAGGCGTTCTGGAAGTTCCTCAGTGGCTCGGAGGATTGGGGCGTGATGACACGGAAGGGATTCGGCACCCCTCCCACCTGACGATCTGGGTGAGCGATACCCGGAAGGTACCAACAGGGACAAAACTTGTCTTGGACTCCGGTGCACGGTCGCGATAACTCTCGTGCACATCACACCCGACCGGAGTTCTTCATGCACACGTCCACATTCGTACGACTTTCCGTCGCTGCCGCCGCACTCGCCGTGGTGACCGTCTCCAGCAGGGCCGAGGCCCAGCGCGCCAGTGCGTCCCGTATCGTCCGCGCCGATGTGCTGCCGGCCAACGCGCTCCGCACGGTGGCCATCTACCAGCTCGACGCCTCGCGCACCATCGGCATGCCGAACCAGGTGACACTCGCCGATTCACTCGGGAAGCTCTTTGCGACGTTTACCCTTCCGGGCAGCCGCACGGAACAGCCGATGATGGTCGACGTCACCGACACGGATATCGTGCTCCAGGGCCAGACGCCGTCCGGTATCGTCACGCTGGTCCTGTTCCAGTCGACGCCGGGCACACTGGCACCGCTGCGTGGCCATTGGTACCTGGGCGAGCGCGAGGGCGAACTGCTCGGTCGCGGTACTCGCTGACCCGCTCGTGATCTGGACCAGCCACTGAAAACACTTCAGTGGCTGGGCCCGCTGAGGTGGAGAGCGAGCGGTTATCGATGACAGCTGCGGGATGGCGCGTGGCTTAGGGTATGCTCATGTCGCGCCAAGATCTCGAACCACGCCGCTCCACCCTGTCTTCAGGACCGGTTCCCCATGAGGTACGCAGCGCTCACCCGTCGCATGCTCGAATCATGCAGCGTGGCCGCCAGTGTGTTACTGATGTCTGCCTGCATGAATTCAGGCAGCATGGCAGTGCCGGGAGGGGCGGGCATATCAGACGGCCCTTCGGATCAGGGTCCAGTCTTGCCCACGCGCCAGGACGGCGACCGCGCACTGGGCCGAGACGTGTTCCGGAACGAGACGTTCGGGAATGAGGGATTCTGGACGGATGCCGTGCGCTTGCCGGCGGGCATCGAGGCAGCGCGGGTCACGCCGATGCAGGCGCTTTCGCTGGGATTGCAGGTGGACGTGGACGCCATCGACGCACCAACGCAGCGCGCGCTGGGTGAACAACTGCGCGCCGATCCATCCGGGCGTACGTCCGCCCTGCTAAACGATCCCGCGGTGACCATGGCGCTGGTCAAGGCCGGCGCAATTGTCGGCATGGCGCCCAAGGGCGCAAAGGTGGGCGCAACCTGCGCGCTCTGCCACACGATGTCCGATGCATCGGTGTTCACCGCGCCGGGCGGCGGCACCATCGGTCATCGCCTTGACGGCCTGGCCAACCATAGCCTCAACATGGGCGCCATCTTCGCTACGGCGGCCAACACTCGTGCCCTGTTCACCGTGGCGCAGCTCGCCTACAAAGGCAAGACGCTTGGTCGCGCTTCCACTGGGTTGACCGAGAATTCCACGGAGGCGGAATTCGACGCCTACTTCAAGAATCCGGCGAATTATCCCGTCGGCATGTTCGACGATACGTTCGACGGCAACGGCAACCCGATGCACAACACGCCGTTATTCAGGCAGGACCTTGCGGCTCCGTTCGGCAGCGAAGGGCTGATTGCGCGGCTCGACAACTTCAGCAACCTGGTCTACACCACTCTGTTCGACCAGACGATGCTGACCACGCCGACGGGTCGCGCGTTTATTCACAAGCTGGCGCCTGGCGCCGGCGACGCCATGATCGATAGCTATGTGAAGGTGCTCGCTTCCACAGGCGTGCGGGGATATCCGTATGTCACCGCGTCGCGCCAGGGCATGCCCGGCGAAGAGGACAATCCCATCGGCTTCCGTGTCGACAACACCAAGCTGGTCGCCATGAACGGCTATCTCGCGAGCCTCCAGGCGCCGAAGGGTGCGTCTGTCGGACGCGAGGTCGCGATGCGCGGGCGCGAGACGTTCCAGTCCGCTGGGTGCACGAGTTGTCACAACCTGAACCAGGGGCGCCCGGTTCCCACCACCATTCATCCCATGGCCGAGATTTTCCCGGGTGACAATCCAGTCACGCTCGGCATGCGTGACGCGCCACTCAACCCCATCCTCAACACCGAAAATTCCATCTTCGACGACAAGATGGCGGTGGTGAATGCCAGCGCGCGTGGAGAAAAGCGCGGCATCGGCATGCCGTTGCTCCTGGATCTCGCACGCAAGCCGGTGTTCCTCCACGACAATAGCGTTGCGAATCTGGAAGAGCTGTTCAACCCGCGGCGTGGCGCCACGGCGCCGCATCCGTTCTACCTGGCGGACGCGCAACGTCGTTCGGATCTCGCTCAGTACCTCCGCAGTCTGGACACAGGCTCCAGGTAGTCGCGGAACTCATCTGGCTCTCATGGAGTTGTCAGCGCGGGCGATTCGCGCGGACCGCCCGTACTGACTCCACGGGAGGCATAGATGATACTGGTGCTCGGGGCCACAGGAACCATTGGTTGGAAGTCGCGCGGCAGTTGATCGCGGCAGGGGAACGACCACGCCTTCTCGTGCGCAACCTGGACAAGGCACGTGCCTTCGCGACCACCGCGGATCTCGTGCGAGGCGCCCTGGACGACGTCGCGTCGCTGCGCGCGGCGATGCACGGCGTGGACCACTTGTTCATGATCTCCACGGGCACGAACGCGGTAGCGCTCGAGGCCAACGTCGTTGACGCGGCGGTGGCAGAAGGCGTGAAGCATGTTGTGAAGCTCAGCGTGATTTCTGCCGAGGCGCCCGCAATTACCTTCGCGCGATGGCACCATGCGGCGGAGGAGAAGCTGAAGGCATCAGGGCTCGCGTGGACAATGCTCCGGCCGGGCAATTTCATGACGAACGCGCTGGGGTGGGCGCCCACCATCAAGGCTGACGGCAACATCCACCAGCCCACCGGCACGGGCACCTGGGCCGCGATCGACCCAGCCGACATCGCGGCCGTTGCCGTTCGCGCGCTGACGAGTGCGGGACACGAGGGCAAGGAGTATACGCTCACCGGGTCCGAGGCACTCGATGGCGCGGGCTACGCCGCCATCCTCACGCGCGTACTCGGCAAGACGGTCACGTTCGTCGATGTTCCACCCGACGCGGCCAAGTCTGCAATGCTGGGCGACGCACTGCTCGACCTGCTCGCGGCGATGAAGGCAGGCTACACAGGTGCCGTCACCGATACCGTGCAGCAGGTACTCGGACGGCCGGCGAATACGTTCGAGTCGTGGGCGACACGTAACGCGGCTGCATTCCAGCGTTGATTCGCGAATGGACATGACGGTCCCGGTTTAGCATTGTAGGATGTTCGGCCGCCGCCGTGCGGCTTGTCCACCCTTGCCAACTTTGCCCCGTGGCCTCGACAATGCTCACCGTGCCGTCCCGATTCATCGGCAGGTCCTTCCCGCTGAAGCAGGCGTGCCTGCTTGCGCTGCTGCTCGCCGCGCCCGCTCCGACGATCCACGCGCAGGACGCGACCATCGTCTACCGACTCGGCCGCGACACCGTTGCCATCGAGCAGTTTACCCGCACGCCAACGCGCCTTGCCGGTGAAACGGTGACGCGGAGCGGCGGAGTGGTTGCACGGACGCAGTACGAGATCACCATGTCGGGCGGCAACGCGACGTCGGCAGTGATCCGGCGCCGACTCGCCGACGGGTCGCCGATTCCGAACAATCCAACCGAGGTCCGATTCACCTTTCGCCCCGACTCTGCGAAACGGCAGGTCGTGTGGAAGGACAGCACGCAGTCAGCGTCGTTCGCCGCACCGAACGCGTTTCTCGCGCTTCCGGTCTACACATACGCGCCGTTCGAGCTGATCAATGCGCGCGGTGCAGGAGCACGCGATTCCGTTTCTGCAATCGGCCTCGCTGGAAACGCCGTGAGCATGATCGGTCTCCAGCGCTTTGCTGGCGACACGTTGCGCATGCGCGGCGGTGCGTATCAGATGCTCGTGCACTTCGATCGCGACGGCCGGATCCAGTGGACCAATGGTGTGTTCACCACGAACAAGGCGATCGGCACCCGCTCGGCTGGCAAGGTGGACATCGTCGCGTTGGCCGCGGCAATGAAGCCGACCGGCGTGCTCTCTCCGCGCGCCATGGCCTACGCGCCGTTCGGCCGCGGTCCGATCTTCGTCAATTACAGTCGTCCCGCAGTGCGCGAACGCACGGTCTGGGGCGGTGTGCTCGTACCCTACGATTCCATCTGGCGCACCGGAGCCAACGAGGCGACCCATCTCGCGACGTCGAAGACGATCGCGTTCGGCGACCTCACGCTTGCGCCTGGACTCTACACGCTGTTCACGCAGCATACGCGCAGTGGAACGTTCCTCGTCGTCAGCCGGCAGGTTGGCCAATGGGGCACCGAGTACCAGGCGTCGCAGGACCTTGGCCGGGTGAAGATGGAAATGGACAGGACACCGGAGCACGTGGAGGATTTTCTCATCTCCGTTCGCGCGATGTCAAACACTCGCGGGGCCATCGAGCTTGCGTGGGCGGACTCGATGGCGACGGCAAACTTCACGGTGCGTCCATGAACAGCAACCACCCGCTCGCACTCGGCCGCTGGATCGCAGGTACGGCCACGATGATTGCCGTGTCGTGCATGCCCCACGCCGTGGCTGCACAGCAGGTGCCCACCGTGAGGCAATGGCTCAGCCTCCGTACGGTGGGCGCTCCCGCTGTATCGCCTGATGGTGCTGCCATCGCCTACACCGTCACGAGCACGGAGTGGGAGGGCAACCGGTACGACACGGAGGTCTGGATCGCGCGCCGTGGCGCCGAGCCGGTGCAGTTGACGTCCACTGACAAGGAGAGCAGCACGCTTCCGCGCTGGTCGCCAGACAGCAGGTGGATTGGCTTCATCGCCGATCGCGGCGAAGGGCGTCAGGTGTACCTCATTCGGCCGTCGGGTGGAGAGGCGAAGCGGCTCACGGGCATCAAGGGTGGCGTGACCGACTTCGCGTGGGCACCGGATGGCGCCACGATTGCGCTCTCCGCCGTGGGGCCCGAAGGCGACGACATCGTGGCGCGACGCAAGACGTACGGTGAGTTCTCCATCGAGAACGCCGACTTTCGCCTGATGCGCCTGTGGCTCGCCAGTGCAGATACCGGTAGCGCGCCAGTGCAACCTCGCGAGCTGAAGATCGGGGCGAATCGCACGCTCGGAGGCTTTGCATGGTCGCCCGACAGCAGGCAGATCGCATTCTCGCACACGCCAGACCCCTTGCTCAGTTCTGGCAGCCTGTCCGACATCTCGGTGGTGGACGTCGCAACTGGCGCGGTGCGACCACTCGTCACCGGCCCGGGTGCGGACACAGGGCCCGTGTGGTCGCCCGACGGCACGCGCATCCTGTTTTCCACCGCGTCCGGTGACACGACGTCGAGCTTCTATCGCAACCAGCATCTGGCCGTCATCCGGGCGAGCGGTGGACCGGTCTCGATCCTGGCGCCAGGCTTTGACGAGGATCCCGGCAGCGCGGTGTGGCTGCCGAGTGGCATCCGGTTTCTTGCCGCTGAGGGAACCGCGCAGAAGCTGTTCGCGCTGGACCCGGCCACGGGCGGCACGCGCGTGGTGCTGTCCGCACCGGATGTCATCAGGTCTGCCAGCTTCTCGAAGGACGGCACCGTGATCGGCCTCGTCGCGGAGAACGGCGCGACCCTTCCGGAGGTCTATCGCGCGACACCCTCCGGAGGGACGCCTGCTCGCGTCACCAATATGTCGGCACAGGTTGGTGGTTGGTCCCTGGGCAGCCGGGAAGTCACATCGTGGACCAGCACGGATGGCACGCGCATCGAAGGCGTGCTGTACAAGCCAGCGGGCTACGTGGCGGGCCGGAAGTATCCGCTGATGGTGGTGATCCATGGCGGGCCCACGGGCGTGTCACGCCCCACGCTGTCCTATGGCGGCACGTACCCTGTCGAGCAGTTCCTCGCAAAGGGTGCGGTGGTGCTCATGCCGAATTACCGCGGCTCCGCTGGCTACGGCGAGAAGTTCCGCTCGCTCAACGTGCGCAACCTCGGCGTGGGCGATGCGTGGGACGTGTTGTCCGGCGTGGACGCGCTGATCGCGAAGGGCATCGTCGACTCCACGCGCATGGCGAGCATGGGATGGAGCCAGGGCGGGTACATCTCCGCGTTCCTCACTACCACCTCGAAACGCTTCAAGGCCATTTCCGTCGGCGCGGGCATCTCGGACTGGATGACGTATTACGTCTCGACGGACATTCATCCCTTCACGCGCCAGTACCTCAAGAGTACGCCGTGGAGCGACCCGGCGATCTACGCCAGGACGTCGCCCATCACGTACATCACCCAGGCTTCAACACCAACGCTCATCCAGCATGGCGAGCTCGATCGGCGGGTGCCAATCTCGAATGCGTACGAGCTCTATCAGGGTCTGCTGGATGTCGGGGTGCCCGCGCGCCTGATCGTGTACAAGGGGTTCGGGCACGGCATCACGAAGCCCAGGGAGCAGCTCGCGGCAAACTGGCACAATTGGCAGTGGTTCTCGAAGTACATCTGGGGTGAGGAGGTCGCCTTGCCGGTTGATGCGGAGCGCAGCGCGCCCGGTTCCTGAGGGCGTGCTGCAACTCACTGCCTTTCTCGCGTCACATCACCCGGATGTAGCTCCGGGACCGGGCGGCACTCGCGCGTGAGGTGGCGTTCATGCTCCGGGATATCGAGCACGACGAAAAGTTGACCACGGCAGCCGCACTGCCCGAGCCAGTGCTGGTGAAATCCACCGCCTTTGCCAGGACGGTTCCATAAACTTTCGGTGCGCCCACGCCAGTAGTCTTGAATGTGCCCTTCACGATGAGGATGCCGTAGTATGTCCACGTGCCCGACACGACAAGGTCGCCATCGACGAGCAGCATTCCCTGCCCCTGGCCGCTACTCAGCGTGGTCGAACTCGAAGCGCCGCCACCGATGTGCACGATGGGCATGAACTGACCGCAGACACCGGCAGGGTTGGCGCCGTCGCCCCAGTTGGTTGGATTGGCGGTCACGCATGCGCCGACGTTGACGAGTGGAGCCGGTGAATAGGGGCCTGGAGTGAGCGTGAAGGTTGCGCTGAGCGCGAGTTGATCGTAGGTGACGTTGCCAAAGCGCGTGTAGGCCGTGGAGTCCAGGCCCGGCGTGATCAGGCTGTTGGGATTACCCGTGTACTGCCCGGCGGAACCGACGATGTCTCCAGCAGCCTTGGCGCGCACACCCGGCACTGCTGCGCCAGCGGGCGGGCACGACCCAGTCCAGCCGGACGGGACCTGGTCCGCGCCGGCGACGATGGAGTTTCCGCCGCCAAAGACGACCTGGCTGGCGATGGTGAGTGCGGCGGTTGTGGGGAGTTGCAGGGGGACAATACGGACGAGCGTGGCCAGGCGCTGGCGGGTGCCCTGTCCCCGTGTTTTCGAGCCGGCGGAATCGGTCGCCGTAAGGTCAATCATGAACGTCTGGTCGCTCAGCTTCGTGACGGACCCCTGATAGGTCCCGCGAGCCTGCGGGGACGCGGTTGCGGCAATTGCGACCGAAGCGCCCTTGGCCAGGCCGTTGTAGGTGGCCGGCGTCCAGTTGTGCACGACATCAGCGGTCGCCGCTTCCACCACAGAGGCAGCCTGGACGATGCGGCGCGAGTTGTCCGCTGCGCGGCCGTTCTGCATGGCGAAGTAGGACGCGCCAGCGACCATCGCCGAGATGAGCACCACCGACATGATCGCGATGGCGAGCGCGATGCCGCGCCGGCGACTGGGACGTACCGCGGATGCGGCGCTACGTCCTGACGGGTAAAGAAAGGGGATGCGCATGCGACCTCCTAGAATCGGCGATTGTTGCGTAACGCGACTTCCAGCGTCGTGCCCGTCACGCCATATGCCGGCGTGCCGGTGTTCATCCGGATGGGTGCGGCCGTCCGCAATGCGAGCCCGATGCTGATGCGTGCCACCCTGGCGCGCACGATCGCGGTGTAGGGCGCGACCAGGACGGCGTCGAGCGAGTCGTAATAGGTGAACTTGAGGCCGAGTGAGTCCGAGAGCGGACCTACCAGGGGCTGACTGGTGCCGGCAACCCCCGCGGAATCGAATCCCACATACCAGTCACTACCCACTTTCACGCGCTTGAACGTCACGGACTGGTACGCGCGAACGAGAGAGCCAAGCGAAACGTTGCCGGCGGCATTCAGTTGCGGCGGCGTGGCGGCATTGTCAAAATAGAGGTCGACCTTGAAGAGCCGTCCCTGCCGGCCCGTTCCGTCCGTGCAGTTGGTGAGTGCGCCGGTTCCCGGATCGGTGCCCGCGAACACCGAACCCACGAGCCAGCTATCATCCGCGCGGCTGGCGGCGTCCCCCTCGTACATCACCATGACCGAGTCGGTCGGCGCAAAATACCGGATGGACTGGAGGGTATCGCGCACGGCAAAGGTGACCGCAGACAATACCTGCGATACCATCGCCCCGCCGAGAACCGGCAGGGTGCAGACAATGCCCGCCTGCCGCATGGACCGCATGCGGATCGATACCGAGTCGATCGCCTGAAGGTCGCCGTCGCTTGCGTCGAGCTCGCGAAGCTCGCTGGTGAGGATGGACGATGCCAGGCGCATGTTCTGCTGCAGGTCAACGTGCTGTACCTGCGCGTCATACGCGCGCTGTCCGGTGGAGAGCGTCCTCACGATCGCGCCGCCGATCAGCGCGAAAAGGACGAGCGCCACAAGCAACTCCGGCAGGGAAAAACCGCGACGCGCGTGGGCCTCCCAGCGGCTGGTGTTTGTCAGCACGCGATGGCCGCCTCCAGGGTGTCGGTGCGTCGCGTGATGACGTTCCGGTCGCGCGTGTCACCATAATTGCCTGTTGGCGCCTTGTAATAGCGGCTCAACATCCGAACGCGATAGCCGTCGATGTTGTTGAACGGGTCGCGCGTGGCGGTGAATGACCACGTATTGACAGCAAGGCTGTCGCCACCGCTCATGAACATCTCGGTCGAATCCACCGGATGCCGGCACCCGTTAATCCTCAGCAACTCCAGCCGGCGGCTCGCATAGATGGCGGCGAGGTCGATGTTGCGCTCCCGCATGATGGCGCGGGAGTCCAGCGCCGAGCTCCCCAGCATGGCGAGCAGACCCACGGTCAGCACCATGATCGCAACGACCAGCTCCACAATCGTGAAGCCCGCGCGCGCGCGCGTCACTGCGCCACCCGGCCCATCGACGTGATGGTCAGCGTATCCCGCGCTCTGCTCGAGGCGGCGAATGCATAGGCACCGCTGGTGTAGTTCACACTGAAGCCGCGAGCATCGTAGCGTACGGAGTCTGCGGTGCCGGTGACCGTCACGCCGAACCGGTTGCTCAGCGTATCGATGCGACCCAGCGTATCGATCGCTGCGCCGGCTCGGCCAATCGTGGTCGACTTGCACGCGGTCACCCAGATCTTGCTGTTGGGAGTGGCGGTCACATTCAGGTGGAACACGGCCGTGCAGCCGCGCGCGATGGCCGCCGACCGCGCCAGGGCCAGTCCCTGGGACGCCGCGACCCTGGCTGAGCGCGCGTTGATCGCCTGCCGCTGGCGGTTCAGGGGACGCAGTGCAATCATCATCATCGCGCCGATGATGACCAGCACCACCAGCATCTCGATCAGCGTGAACGCGGGCCTGGGGTGCACACGGGCGCTGCCGACGATCTGCGCCGCGGCACGTCCACACCTGGCGCATGCGCGCCGCCCCGCTCCGCGTTGATCGGCCTTCATGGTCTCCTCCCGGTGACGCATGTCTGAAAGGACGACGCGAACAACCGCACACAGCAACCCGGCAGTATCACATCGTGCGATTCAAGCGTCACATCGTGATCTTCGCTTCCTTGTGCGTGACGGTCGGAGGGGCGTATAGTCCTCCGGCGCGACGAACCGCGTTCCCCTCATCGCGACAGGTTGCATGAGCGTCATCGCCACCCTTCTGCCGGGATCCGTGCACGTGGAGCGACTGCGCGCGGCCATTCGCGACCGTCACCACCTGCACGAGTGCTGGGACTGGACGACACTGGCGCGCACGTGCGACCGCGAACCGGTCCGGGTCGCCATCGTTGACCTCTTTACGAACGGCGCGCCCACCGCCGAGGCAATCCGCCAGCTCAAGCAGCGGCTTCCCCGTCTGACGCTCATCGCGTACGTCGACTTCTCGCCGGATCTTGCACACGGCCTGTTCGACGCAGCGCGCGCCGGCCTGGACGGGCTCATCATCGGCGGGCAGGATGACGCTCCGCGCCCACTGCTGGCCATCGTCGAACGCTCGGAAGCACTGAGCCTCGCCGGCCTGATGCGCCAATCGCTGGATGGAGTGGACCGCCTGGTCGCCGACACCGTGCTGGTGAGTGTCACGCACGCCCACGAGCGCCTGTCGCCGACCACGCTGGCGCGCCTTGTCGCGCAGCCGCGGCGGGCGCTGACCCTGCGGCTGGTGGACGGTGGGTTTCCACCGCCGCAGCGCCTGCTCACCTGGGGACGGCTGATTGTCGCCGCGCACATGCTCGAGGACGACCACCGGAACGCTGATCGTGTGGCGGCCACGCTCGACTTTCCATCTGGCAGTGCATTTCGCAACACGTGCCAGCGCTATCTCCACGCGACGCCGAGCGAGATCCGCGCGCGCGGTGGGGCTGGGTTTGTCGTCAACACCATGCTGCGTCAGGTCCAGGCGCGCGTCTCGAGCTCGCACGAGGCACAACGTCGCTCATCCGCACGATCCCCTGCGCTCGCCCTGTGATTCCGTCCTTCAACACTCCCCTCCTGGAGATTCAAATGCTGCGTGTCTCGATAGTGCGTCGCTCGTCACTGCTCGTCGCGGCAATGGCGGTGCTTGCCTGCGACGGGGCACAGCTTGCCCGTCCCGCGCAGGTGACGCCCGGTGGCGTCTCGCGCAGCCAGTCCGGCGACCAGGGCCCGACGCCAAAGCCGCTGATCTGCTCCGGGCGCCGGATCGTGGTGGCGTCCGGCCGGTTTGGTCCGGCCGGCGGCACACTGCTGTTCGGAAATTCGCGCCTGGTGATTCCCGGCGGGGCGCTGCATGACACCGTCACCATCACGGCGTCCGCGCCCAACCCCAGCTCATCAGAGGTAATCTTCCGGCCCGAGGGACTCCATTTCTTCAAGGCGGCGGGTCTCGTGCTGGAGGCGACAGGGTGCCAGACACCGCAGGACGCCGCGCCGAGCGTGGTGTACCTGAGCCCCTCGGGCGCGATTCTCGAGACCATCCCCGCCGATTACGACTCCCACTGGAAGCTCGTCGCCGCGCCGATCCGGCACTTCTCGGGCTACGCGATTGCGTTCTGAGCGCGTGCGATTCCGCATGACGTCCGCCGCGAGATGATCGGCCCGGAGCAACTCGCAAAGGGAGAACGGGCCGAGGGCGCCGGAGATTATCTCGCCGCTGCGGCCGCGTACCGCGCCGTCACCGGCGTGGCCAATGTCGAGCTTGCAGCGGACGCGCACTTTCGGCTGGGCCGCGTGTCCTGGCGCATGGGCCGGTTCGACATGGCCATGACCGCGTTTGCGAACGCACGCGCACTTGCCGAGCAGGCGGGTGCGACGGAACTCCAGGCGCGTGCGGAGAACGGTGCGGGGGCTGTGCACTACGCGCTCAGCGACTATCCATCAGCACGCATCGCATACGCCGCGTCCCTTGCGCTCACGCGCGATCGCGCGATGCACGGCAAGATCATCCTCAACCTCGGCGTGATCGAGAACATCGTCGGAAATCTCGAGGACGCGCGGGGCCACTACGAAGTCGCGTACCGCACCTTCGTTGAAGAAGGCGACAGTGCGAGCGCTACGCTCGCGCTGCACAACAGGGGCATGGTCGAGGCCGACCTCCTGAACTGGCCCGCGGCCGACGCGTCCTTTCGTGCCGCGCTCGCGCTGGCGACCGACGCGGGCAACCGCGACATGATCGCCAAGACGCTCGTCAATCACTCCGAAGTGATGACCGCGCGAGGAGCATATGCGGACGCGGTTGCGCAGTGTGACCGCGCGCTGGTGATCTACGACGATCTCGGTGACGAACTTGGACGGGGCGAGGCACTGCGCTGGCGCGCGCACGCGCTGGCGCGCGCGGGTGAGCTCGCGCTGGCCGAACGCAGCGCGAATGAGGCTCTCCAGATTGCGGTGCGCTGCGGCGCCCAGTTGCTGGAGGCGGAATTGGCGCGCGATATCGGTGTGTTGCGTGACCAGCTCGGCGACGAAGACGGTGCCCGCAAGCTGCTGGTGCGGGGCCTTGCCCTCTTCACGCGACTGGGAGTGACGCGCGAACGGTTTGCCATCGAGGAAATGATCCGGCGTCATGGCGAAGGACCTGCCCGCCACGTGGAGTGACGAGCAGGTCCTTCACCTCACGCACCGAGGGGTCTAGCGGAACGAATACCGCAGGCCCAGCTGCATGCGCCACACGTCGTTGATGCCGACCGTGTTCTGGTAGGTTGCCGGCGGCAGCAGATCCGCTCCGATGTTGCGCAGACGGTACTGGAGCGCGCCATTCGCGTCCGCGCCCTGCGGAATCAACGGCTGGTTCGACACCAGGCGCTGTCCCGCGCCCCACTTCTTGTTGAGCAGGTTATCCAGGTTGAGGATGTCGAAGCGCAGCGACAGCGTGTTCCTCTTGCCACCGCTGTTCGCGAAGACTTCCTGCGTGATGCCCAGGTCGCTCTTGAACTGCATGGGCAGGAACACGGCGTTGCGCGCCGCGTACTCGCCCCGGTGTGCGCTCAGGTACTCGTCCTGCACGATGTACGCTTCCCACGCTGCCTTCTGGTCCGCAATGGTGAACGTCCTGGGCACGCCCGCGACGGTCGCGGTGTACTGCTGGAAGTTCATCTCCGACGCATCACGCGGGATGTAGATCAGGTCGTTGGACGACGCGCCGTCGCCGTTCGCATCCGCGCTGAACGTGTAGCTCGTGTTCCCCTGCGTGCGTCCCTCGGTGAACAGCGAGAGGGACGTGGCGCCGAAGTGGAAATACTCGCGACGGTACGACAGCGCGAGGAACACGCGCTTGCCCGGGGAAAAGCTGGAGAAGCCGACTCCCGGATTGTTCGGGTCGCGGGAGATGGCGTTGGAGTTCCAGTTGGCCGATGCCGTGGACCCCGGATCGACGGAATTCTTCGACACGCCGTACGAGTACGCTGCCTTGGCGAACAGGCCGTTGGTGAACTGCTTCAGCAGCGACGCGGACAAGTTGTATGAATGGCCCGTGGTGGCGTTGCTGATGACATACGCCGCCGTGATGTTCTTGTTGATCTGGTTGGTGCCCGCCGGATAGCGCGGCCGCTGGTCCGCACCCGTGTAGGCAGAGGGCGCTGCGGGCAGGTTGGCCTGGATGTAGTACGGGCCGTTCAGCTCGGATCCATACAGACCTTCCGCAGTACCGACGAACCCGAAGGGCAACCGCCGATCGATGGCGATGTCCGAGCGCCACACCTGCGAGAACCTGTAGTTGGGGTCCGTGACGTCCAGCTCGTACGACGCCGCCGATGCGCCAGTCACGTTCGTGGGCTTGTACGCATCCGGGTTGGGATTGAACGGCCGGGCGGTGCTGTTGCTGAACTGGTCGAAGCCGGTGAGGATTCCTGTCTGGCCAATCTGGTTGGAGATCCACACGTACGGCGGTGTGCCGGAGAACACGCCCGTTCCACCACGCACGATGGTGGTGCGATCGCCCTGCACGTCCCAGTTGAACCCCACGCGCGGCGAGAAGAGCAGGTTGGAATTCGGCAGCTTGCCGGAGTTGTACTGCACCGTGGCACCGTTCTGGTCCCGGAAGTTCAGCGCATTGGCAGAGGGATTGTTGAATGCCGTGTTGCTGAACACCGGCACGTCCACACGCAGGCCAGCGGTGACCTTCAGCGTGGGCGTGGCGCGCCACTCGTCCTGCGCATAGCCGCCGTACGTGTACACCTCGAGCGGCTGGACTGGCTCCAGCTGTCCCGGGATGTTGTTGTAGCGCACCTGGAACGTGCGTGACGCCACGGGCGCCACGGTGCGCGCGGGATTCGCCAGGAAGCCGTTGGCGTCCGCGTAGAAATCAGCGAGCGAGTTGTAGACGTAGGCGCTCTGCGCGCCCGGGAAGAACACGTTCTCGGAATTGTACTTCTGTGCCGTCACGCCAAACGTGAAGTCGTGCTTGTCGGTGTACACGGACAGGTTGTCCTGGAACTGGAGCGTCTTGTAGCGCAGCTGATTGCTCGGCGTGAACGGCTCGAACCCGAACGAGACGTAGTTGGTGCCATTGTTCAGGATATCCACCAGGGGAAAGAACGATCCCTTGGTTCCTCGGCTCTCGTCATTCTTCGTGATGCCGGCAATGATCTGGTTGGACATGTTCGCGCCGAGCTGCGAATTGAGCTCGCCGATGTACGACTTGATGTTCTCCATGATGCTGTAGCCGGAGTTCTGGAAGCTCATGGAGTTGGCGTTGTCGCGCCGATTGCCGAACCCCAGGGCAGTGGAGTTGGAGACTGGCTGGTCGGAGCTGGAGTTCAGCTGGCTGTAGCGAAAGCTGAACTTGTTGCGGTCATTCACGTTCACGTCGAGCTTGCCGATGTAGCGCGACGACGGGACCTCGAAGTTGTAGCCCGCGTAGGGGCCCGTGGCGTAGTTGAACTTGGACTGGAGAAAGCTGCTCAGCTGGTCGAGGTCGGATGCCAGCACCCGCGTGGTGTTTCCGACGATCGGCTGGCCGCCGGTGTTCGCCAGGAAGGTCGTCGCGGGCTGGGACAGGGCATCCTTCTCGTAATCGAAGAAGAAGAACGCCCTGTTCTTCACGATGGGACCGCTGATGTATCCGCCGGGCTGCGTGAACTTGAACGTGCCCGGGTTGAACGGCAGGCCGGCCGTGCTTGTGCCCACGTAGCGCTGGTTGCGCGTGGTGTAGTAGATGGAACCCTGGAAGTCGTTGGTGCCGCTCTTGGTCACGGCATTCACGCCCGCGCCGGTGAAGTTGCCCTGCCGTACGTCGAACGGCGCCACGTTCACCTGCAGCTGCTCGATGGCATCGATGGGAATGGGCGAGACGCCCGTGCGCCCGCCAGGCTGTCCCGAAAGGCCGAACGAGTTGTTGAAGGACGATCCATCGAGCGTGATGTTGTTGAGCCGGTTGTCCTGGCCCGCGAACGACGAGCCGGACGCCTGCGGGGTGAGGCGCGTGAAGTCCGTGATCGTGCGGCCGATTGTCGGGAAGGCCATGATGGCCTCCTTGGGAATCGCCGTCGATGCGCCAGTGACGGTGCTGCTCAATGCGCCGCCCGTTGCCGTGACTTCCTGCGCACTCAGCGTCAGCGCTGCCTGGCGCATCTCGAAGCGCAGGTCCGTCGTGGTCCCGAGCGTGACCTGGATGTCGGTCTGCACGTTGCGCTCATAGCCGAGCGCGATCGCGGTGACCG
>JAYVNZ010000501.1:0-15863 GCA_043758185.1 Gemmatimonadaceae bacterium
AATCGCGAGAATGGTTTGCCAGTGGTGCACTGTGGCGTGACCAGCACTACGATGCGGGACACGAGGCAGGCCTGCAGCGGATGTACTGGGAAGACGGGCGCGTGCGCGCGAGCTTCGTGGTGCAGGATGGCCGCCGCTTCGGGCTGCTTGGCGCGAAGGGATGCGTGGCGCGCGATGGCAGCGCCACAGCGGTGGCGCTATGACCAGGCATCGAACCGCTGCTGCAGTCGTCATCGCGTGCCTCGTGCTGGGATCCGCCCTCATCCTTGGCGCCGCGCGGCTCGATGCTCGGACACGCACACTCCCGTTCTATGACGACGTTTCCCTCACTCCACGCTGGCCCTCTACGCAGCGGGATCGAGATGCTGCGCACCGTGTTGGCGACTTTCACCTCGTGGACGCTGCAGGTCAGGCCGTCACGCGGCGCGACGTGAAGGGCCGAGTGTACGTGGCGAGCTTCTTCTATACGCAGTGCCGCACGCTCTGTCCCGATCTCCGTGTGCAGCTCGCACGCGTGCATGAAGCGGTCGAGGGTGATACGCGCGTCATGATTCTTTCGCACTCGGTAATGCCCGAGACCGATGTTCCCTCGCGCCTGGCGCACTATGCGGTACGCAACGGCGTGGACGGACGGCAGTGGAAGCTCCTCACCGGCAGTCGCACGGAACTCGTTCGGCTCGCGCGCGACGCGTACTTCGTGGAGCTGGCGGATACCACGGGAAACACGGCGGGGCGGCTCCGCCATACCGAGACCATCGTGCTCGTGGATCGGGACGGCCACATTCGCGGCGTGTACGACGGCTCACTGGCGTACGATGTCACCCAGCTGATTGCCGACATCCGGCAACTCGAATCCTGACGCGCATTCCCCACGTGCATTTCCTTCACTTCTACCGGAGATTCATCATGAGACTGACTCGATCCGTACTCACCGGCGTTGGCGCAGTACTCTGCGCGGGCGCGCTGTCTGCGCAGCAACCAGTCAGGATGGGACGCCCGCCGCAGGGCCCGCCGCCCCAGCAGCGCGAGCGCGGTCCCATGCCACCAATGGGCGGAATGGGTGGCGGCCCGGGTGGTCAACGCGGTGGACCGCCAGGCACCCTGGCGAGCCACCTCCTGGCTCACGTGGGCGAGTTGAAGCTCACGGACCAGCAGGTCACGAAGCTGGCCGCCATCGCGCGCCGGGCGGACGAGCGGCATCGGGTCATGCGCACCGCCATGGACTCCATGGCACGCCAGGCCCCGCCACCCGCGGCGGGTACGGCACCGCGCGCACCGGACGCCATGCGCGCGGCCATGGAGCGAGCCCGCGAGGCGGAGCACGGCGATGTCCGCGATGCACTCGCCGTGCTCACGGTGGAACAGCAGGCCGATGCCTGGATGATGCGCGGTGCCGCCGGTGGCCGTGGGCGCCGGGGCGGTGCCCCGGGCGGTCCGCCGCGCTGACACAGCACCAGGGTGAGGGCGCCGGTGTACAACGCGTGGGCTATCCGTCTCGTATTATTCCGGAGGACAATCGCCCACCGCGCTTCGTCGCCCTTCCCTTCGGTGTTTCATGCGGCTTCAGCTGCACCTCTTCGCAGCGGCCTCGCTCACGCTGGCCCTTCCCGCGTTGCCCGCGAGTCTCCGCGCCGCTACGCCCGCGCGGGAGTTCCATCATCGCGGGTACGTGGGCATTTCCGGTCGCATCACTGATCGTGCGGGCCTACCCATCGGCGGCGCCACGGTATCCGTCACGGAACTGGGGCGCTCCTCCACCACCGGAACCGACGGCCGCTTCCAGCTCGCCAACGTCCCCACGGGCCGCTACTCGCTGTCGGTACGTCGCGTCGGCTTCATCTCCGTCCTGCGTGTGGTCGACATCGCACAGGCAGACGTCGACATCAGCGTCATGCTCGACGCGGGCGTGGTGCGCATCGAGCCCGTCAACGTCACCTCGACGCGCGCGCCCATCTCCGCGGGCGCGTCACCCCTCGCCACGAGTATCCTCACCGGCGAGCAGATCCACCTGGACGGTGGTATTTCCCTCGCCCATTCCGTTGCCCAACTGGCTGGTGTGCGGAACGTGTCGTCGGGCCAGCAGGTGGGCAAGCCGATGATTCGCGGCCTGTTCGGCCCGCGTGTGCTGGTGCTCACGGACGGCAGCCGCCTGGAGGACTATTCGTGGAGCAACGAGGACGGCCCCTCGCTCGACGCGCGACTTGCGCAGCGGGTGGAAGTCATTCGCGGACCGGCCAGCGTCCTCTACGGATCCGAGGCGCTCGGCGGCGTGGTCAACGTCATTGCCGCCGAGCTGCCCTCATCGGCTGATGGGTCGACGGTGCGTCGCACCGGGCTCGAGGCGTACGGTGGCAGCAACAATACGGAACTCGGGACCGCCGCGATGATCGAGGGCGCGCAGGGCCGCTACGGCTACCGCGCCATGGCCACCGGCCGATTTGCCCTCGACGTCCAGACGCCAAAGGGCAAGCTGCAGAATTCCAGCTTCTTTGCCGTGAACGGCGAGGGGGCGTTCGGCATCAACACCGCACACGGCAGTACGGTGTTCCGCGGCGCCCACTACGGCGGCGAGTTCCACCTGCTCGAGGCCAACGGCCCCGAAGCGGGCGACTCCACTGCTGGTCCCGTGCGACAGACGCTCGACGATCGCGTCCAGGTCACGAACAACTACGTCGTCAGCAACGGCCTGCGCTTCGAGACCAAGGCGCAGTATCAGCGCCACGCGCTCACGGAAGTATCGGACGACTGCCAACCTGCCCCGGGCCAGACCTCCTGCACCAGGGTCAAGGACCAGAAAGCGTTCGGGCTGGTGCTGAACACCGGCACTGTCGACGTCCTTGCCCATCACGCGGTGGGCGATCACTTCACCGGCACCGTCGGCATCTCGGGCATGCACCAGCTCAGCAGCACGAGCGGTCCCATCTTCCTCGTTCCAGGGGCCACGACCTCCGCGGGCGGCGTCTTCGCATTCGAACAGCTCGGCATGGGACCTGTCAGCTTCGTGGGCGGGGTGCGGGCAGATACGCGGAGCCTGTCGGCCCATGCGACTCCCGCGCTGGCGCTCACCGCGTCGGCCCGGACCTGGACCAATGCCAGTGGCAACGTGGGGCTCGTGGTGCGCGCACTGCCGGCGTTGAGCGTCGTGGCCAACCTCGGTACGGGCTGGCGCGCGCCAACGCTGTTCGACCTCTACACCAACGGCCCCAACGTCGGCGACGCACGCTACGAGATCGGCGATCCGGCGCTCAAGGCGGAACGTGATCACAACGTGGATGGAGGCGCCCGCTGGAACAGCAACCGTGTGCGCGCGGACGTATCCGTGTTCCACAACACCGTGAACGACTTCATCTACATGGCGCCCACAGCGCAGACCATCAGCGGCCTGCGCGTGTTCCGGCACAGGCAGGCCGACGCCCGCCTCACCGGGGCGGAGTTCTCCGGATCGGTCGACATCGCCGAGCCACTCACCGTGCGCGCCAGCCACGATTTCGTGAACGGAACGGACGCGTCCACCGGCCTGCCGCTGCCCTTCATGCCACCGCCGCGCACCATCGTGGGCGCAGATTTCCACACGGCACAGCTGGGATGGGCCAGTCGCGCGGCCATCGGTGCTGAACTCGAGGTCCACGGGGTGCAACATCGGCTCGCCCCGTCCGACCTCCCCTCCAACGGCTATACCCTCGTGAACCTGGCCTTCTCCATGGAGCGCGTGGTGAAGACCCGGCCCATCCGGTTCGGCGTGGACGTGCGCAATGCGACGAACGCGTCGTACACGGATTTCCTCAGCCGTTACAAGAGCTTTGCGTACGGGCCCGGTGTAAACCTCATCTTCAAGGCGACGGCGGGCGAATTCTAGCCGGGAACCGGTGGCGTCTCTGTACGTTTGTCCTGTTGCCCCCAGATCACCGGCGTCGCTCGCCAGCACGGTGACGTTTCGAGCCCCGCCGTGACCAGATGATCGAGCAGATGCCAAGCGACGCGATGTTCCTGTTTCCAGGCGAGAGCGAGATGGCCACGCGCTGTCGTGCGCTCGACTGGAGCGCGACGTCGCTCGGGCCCGAGGACGGCTGGTCACCGGCCCTTCGCTTTGCCGTCCGCATGGTACTGGAGTGCCTGTTTCCCATCAGCCTCTGGTGTGGTGAGGACAAGATCTTCATTTACAACGACGCCTACCGTAGCCTGCTGGGTGTCAAGCATCCACGCGCGCTCGGGCAACCGTGTCGCGAGGTATGGGCGGAGGTGTGGCCGGACATCCTGTCGATGTTCGCTTCCATCGACGATGGCCGCAACGTGTACGCCGAGGACGCACAGTTCGTCATGGAGCGGGCTGAAGGCGCGCCCGATGACGCGTGGTTCACCTTCTCGCTGAGTCCCATCCGCGATGAAGGCGGCAGCATCGTCGCATACCTGAACGTTGTCACAGAAACAACGCAGCGCGTGCGCACCCACCAGGACCTGCGGGCGGCGCACGCCAATGCAGAGCAGGCGGAACGGCGGTTGCGCGACGTATTCTCGCAGGCACCCGGCTTTCTCGCGGTGCTGTCGGGCGCTGACCACGTGTTCGAGTTCGCGAACGACGCCTACCTGCGGCTCATCGGGCACCGCACTGTCATCGGACGCCGCGTGAGCGAGGCCCTGCCCGAGGTGGTGGACCAGGGGTTCATCACGCTGCTGGATCGGGTGTACGGCAGCAGCAAGCCGTTTGTGGGGCGCGAGGTCGCCGTCACCCTGGAGCGCATTCCGGGCGAGCCGCCTGAAGAGCGCATCGTGGACTTCGTCTACCAGCCCATCGCTGATGGATCGGGCACCACGTCCGGCATCGTGGTCCACGGATCCGACTTCACGGAAGCCGTGCTCGCACGCCGCGAGATCGAGCGCTTGCTCGAGGCGAGCGAGGAAATCCGCACGCGTGTCGAGGAGAGCGAGGCGCGGTACCGCTTCCTCGCGAACGCCATCCCGGTGCAGGTGTGGACGGCCCTGCCCACCGGGCAGCTCGACTACGTGAGTGAGCGCACCGCCCTCTATTTCGGTGTCACTCCTGGCGACGTGCTGGGCGACGCCTGGCTCGCGTTGCTGCATCCGGAAGACGTACCCGTGACGATGGAGCGCTGGCTGCGTTCCGTGTCCACGGGCGAGCCGTACGAAACAGAATTCCGCCTGCGCGAGGCGGGCGGTTCCGACTACAGGTGGCACCTCGCGCGCGCCACGGCGCAGCGTGCCGAGGACGGCACGATCCTTCGCTGGTTCGGCACCAACACGGACATCCAGGATCGCCGGCAGGCGGAGGCCGAACTGGAGCGCCTGACGCGTGAGGCCACCGAGGCGAATCGCGCCAAGAGCGACTTCCTCGCCGCCATGAGCCACGAGTTGCGCACGCCGCTGAACGCCATCGGCGGCTATGCCCAGCTCATCGAGCTCGGTGTGCGCGGACCGGTCACCGAGGAGCAGCGCATCGACCTCCTCAAGATCCAGCGCAGCAAGAACCATCTCGAAGGGCTGGTGAGCGACGTGCTCAACTTCGCGAAGGCGGGCGCTGGACGCATTGAATATCGCGCCGAACGCATAGCCATCCGGCGCACGCTCGAGGCGGTGCGCGAGATGATCGCGCCACAGGCGGCGGAGAAGTCGCTGCAGCTGAACTTTCCCGACGTATCGCCCGAACTCTGTGCCATTGCCGACGACGATCGCACGCGGCAGATCCTGCTCAACCTGTTGGCGAACTCGCTCAAGTTCACGGTCGCCGGTGGTCACATCTCGCTGGACGTCCGCAGCGACACGAAGGAAGTGACGATCGCGGTCTGCGATACGGGAATCGGCATTCCGGAGGCGAAGCTCGAGCAGATCTTCGAGCCCTTCGTGCAGGCCGAGCGTGCGCTGCGCCCGTCGGATCAGGGTGTGGGGCTGGGCCTGGCAATCAGCCGGCAACTGGCGCGCGCAATGGGCGGCGACCTGCGCGTGAAGAGTGAGCCGGGTGTGGGTTCGGAGTTCGCGCTTACGTTGCCGCAGTGCCCCCTGTAGCAGTTGGCCTCATCCCTTGAACCTCAATGCTTGCGCCTCCGGCCTCCCGCCTTCAACCTGCTGTCAAAAGCAGCGCGAAGGGCGGGAGGCCGGAGTTGCAAGGCGTGAGGGTTGAGCAATGAGGAGTACCCCATGCGACGCCTTACCGCATACGGCTATCCCTCAATGAGGAGGTACGCCAGGCGACCCTACCTCGTGAGCTTCCCCCGCTCTCACACACCAGGCCCCGGTGCCGCTTCGCCGACCGCTGGGTGCACCAAGCTTCCGTTGGCATACTGCCCCTGATACGTGCCACGCAGCTCCAGCTTGAGCACCTTGCCCGTGCCCGACTTGGGCAGCGATTCCGCGAACACGATGGCATCGGGTACCCACCACTTGGCAAAGCCCCCCGACAGGAAGTCCCGCAGCGCCTGCGCATCCGGCGCCTGTCCCGCGCGAGCGACGACGATGGCCAGCGGTCGCTCCAGCCACTGCGGGTGTGGCACCGCGATCACGGCAGCCTCCGCCACATGTGGATGTCCCATCAGGTACGTCTCCAGCAGCACAGAACTGATCCACTCTCCGCCTGACTTCACGAGGTCCTTGCACCGGTCCTGAATCACGAGCTCCGCGTTCGGGCCAATGGTCACGATGTCGCCCGTGCGAAACCAGCCGTCATCGGTGAACGCCGCGTCGCCATCGCGCCCGTGATAGGCTGCCGCCACCCACGGACCGCGCACCTCCAGCTCGCCCATGGTCTGCCCGTCCCACGGCACCAGTCCAGCATCACTCCGTGCGCGCACGTCGATGAAGGGCAACGGTTGGCCGGCCGTTGCGCGATAATGCTGGCGCTCCGCTGGCGTTGCGTCGTCCATGCCGGCGCGATCGGACGTGAACGATCCCACTGGTGACAGCTCGGTCATGCCCCACCCCTGCATGATCTTCAGGCCGTGGCGCTCCTCGAACGACCGGATCATCGACTCGGGCGCTGCGGAGCCGCCCACCGTCATGTAGCGCAGCGCCGAGAGGTCGTGCTCGGCCGCGTGGGCGTCCAGGTAGTCGAGGATCGCGAGCCAGATCGTCGGCACGCCTGCCGACACCGTGACCCGCTCGGTGGCCATCAGCTCCACCATGCTCGCCGGATCCAGGAACCGGTGCGGCAGCACCTGTTTTGCCCCGACGAGGGCCGCGGAGTACGGCGCACCCCATGCGTTGGCGTGGAACATGGGCACCACTGGCAGGATGGTGTCCCTGCATGAGAGCGACATCACGTCCGGAGCGATCGTGGCCATCGAGTGCAGCACGAGCGATCGGTGCGTGTAGAGCACGCCCTTCGGCTTGCCCGTGGTGCCGGACGTATAGCACATCGATGCCGCGGAACGTTCGTCGTCGAGATCGGGAAATGGCTCGGGCTCGCTGGCCGCGAGCAGCGTGTCGTAGTCGAGCGAGCCCGCCGGCGCCTGACCATCCTGCGTGATGACGATGACGTGCTCGAACGGCGCGCGATCGCGAAACTTCTCGAACGCCGGCCAGAGTACCTCATCAACGATCACCACGCGGTCGGCCGCGTCGGTGACGATGTAGGCCAGGTCGTCCGGGTGGAGGCGGAGGTTCAGCGTGTGCAGCACGAAGCCGGACGCCGAGATGCCGTAGTAGGCCTCGAGGTGGCGGTGATGGTTCCAGGCGAACGTGGCCACGCGGTCGCCCGGTTCAAGCCCGAGCCCGCGGAGCGCGGCGCCGAGTTGTCGCGCTCGGGTGAGGCAGTCTCGATAGGTATAGTGGAACAGGGACCGGTCCGCCCGGCGGCTGGTGATCTCGCGTTCACCATGCAGCCGTTCGGTATGGCGGAGGAGTGCGGACAACGTCAATGGCGAGTCCATCATGAGGCCGCGCATCGAAGGCTCCGGGTGTGGGATTCACGAGTCTGCACCCGCGCAGCGCCCGGGACAATAGGGCGCATGCCAACCGCGTACCAGGTTCGCCGTGCCTCTTGTGCATGCAGGCGACACGACCCCTTTTTTGGGTGCGCCGGCACCCGGCACTCACCAGCCTTTCGGAGATGAAATCCATGGTCCGTCTCGACCCGCATCGCCCATGACCGCGATTCGCGCGCGCCTCTCGGCGATGATGTTCCTGCAGTACTTCGTGTGGGGCTCCTGGTTCGTGACCATGGGTACGTACCTGAGTCGCACGCTGCATTTCTCCGATACCCAGGTGGGCAGCGCCTACGGTGCCATGGCCATCGCGGCCATCGTGTCGCCGTTCTTCATGGGCATCGTTGCCGACCGGTTCTTCTCCAGTGAAAAGCTGCTGGCGCTGCTGCACATCGTGGGCGGCGTCATCATGTACTTCCTCTCCCTGCAGACGGAGTGGGGCAGCTTCTATCCGCTGCTGCTGCTCTATGCGCTGTGCTACATGCCCACGCTCTCGCTCACCAACTCCATCTCGTTCCACAACGTGACCGACGCGGCGCGCGACTTTCCCATCATCCGCGTGCTCGGCACCATTGGCTGGATCGTGGCGGGAATCACGGTGGGGAAGGTGCTGCATGCCGACGCCCTCGCGACGCCGATGCGCATTGCCGCCGGGGCCTCGATCGTCCTCGGCCTCTCCTCGCTGTTGCTGCCACACACGCCGCCCAAGGCTGCGGGCGAACCGTTCAGCGTGCGTGATGCGCTGGGCCTCGATGCCCTCCAGCTGTTGAAGAACAACGACTTCCTGATCTTCGTGCTCGGCTCGTTCCTGCTCTGCATTCCACTGCAGTTCTACTACGCGTTCACGAATCCCTTCCTGAACGAGATCAAGGCGCCGGAGCCCGCGTTCATCCAGACATTCGGGCAGATGTCAGAGATCGGGTTCATGCTGCTGCTGCCCTTCGCCCTGCGACGCTTTGGCATCAAGTGGATCATGCTGGGCGGAATGGTTGCCTGGTCGCTGCGGTACTTCGCGTTCGGCGCGGGCAATATCAGTTCTGGCATGTGGCTGCTCTACGCCGGCATCCTGCTGCACGGCGTGTGCTACGACTTCTTCTTTGTGGCGGGGCAGATTTATACGGACCAGGTGGCGGGCCCCAAAATCCGTGCGGCGGCGCAGGGGTTCATCAATTTGGTGACGAATGGCGTGGGCTACCTGATTGGCGCGTCGGTGAGCGGCATGGTGGTGAACCGCTATGCCACCACAGGCGCCGATGGTGTGGTGACGCACGACTGGCCGAGCATCTGGCGCGTTCCGGCGATTGGCGCAGCGGTGATCTTCCTGATCTTCGCGTTCCTGTTCAGACCCGGGAAGCTGGTCGATCAGTCTGACGGTCTGACAGTCTGACAGTCTGACAGCGAGTCAACTGCACGTCGCTCAGTCATGATTTGCACAGCCGAGTCGCTGCACCACGCGACTCGGCTGTGCAACGTGCTGGAATTGGGCTGCGCTATCGTTTCTTCTTCGCCGGCGCTGTCTTCTTCGCTCGAGCTTTCCGCTTCGCCGGTACCTTCTTCCTGGTCGCACTGGTCGAGGTTTTCGCCGTGGTTTTTTTGGCGACTGCCTTCTTCGGTACACGTAACCGGGATACTTTCGCAAGCTGCAATCCGAACAGCTCGGAGAGGTCGCTTCCCTCGAGTACCTTCGCGCTGGACTGCCCGCCCACAGTCAACCGCCTGTGGGTGTCCGCGGTTGTGATGAGGTCCTGCGCGTTCACCTTCCGCAGAGAAAAGAGCAGTTCTGGCTCCGCATCCAATCGGGCGCCTACGCCGTACATCGTCGCGGCGACGTGCTTGCACATCACCGCTCCGTCCGGACAGCTGCAGTCGAGCGTGATCTCCCTCGGAGACGGGAAGAGACCGTCGCCCTGCCGGCTGATGCGCTCCATGATCGCCGGGGGAAACCGGCCCTGGAGGAGCTCGACGATCGAATCAATCGCGCCCCCGGAATCCTTCTGGATGGACTTCCAGCGCGCCTTCGGAACCGGGGCGATCGTGATGGACACCTTGTACAGCGCGCTTCCTCGCACCAATGCCGAGATGCTGCCGGCCGCAATCTCGAGATGCACCACCAGACCGTTGCAGACGTACGATCTTCCTCTCGGCAACCGGTTGGCGTAGTCGCTGTAGCTCTCGAGATTCGCGCACCAGGCCTTCCCCCAGAACGTGTGCGCAATCTTGCGGCCACGGATCGTGACGGGCGCAATCGCCCAGCCTTTCTTCGACAGCTTCGCCTTCTCGAGCTCGGCCTGCCGCCGGCGCGCGGCGACTGACGGGCGCGGCTTCCAGCCGAAGTAGTCGAACATCCATCACTCCTGCAGCGCGGCGTTGAGATCCAGCGACACGAGCCGAATCAACTCGTCGTTGTCCAGTTCCGACAGGTTGAGCTCCGTACCACCTTCGAGCAACTCGCTGGAGAGACGCGTCTTCGATTCGATGAGGTGGTCGATCTTCTCCTCCACTGTGCCCCTGCAGATGAACTTGTGGACGAGCACGTTTTTGGTCTGGCCAATGCGGAATGCGCGATCCGTCGCCTGATTCTCGACCGCGGGATTCCACCAGCGATCGAAGTGAATCACGTGCGAGGCAGCCGTGAGATTCAGCCCTGAACCGCCTGCCTTCAACGATACGACGAGGAACGGCACCATCTCGTCCTCCTGAAAGCGACGCACCAGATCCTTGCGCTTCTTCACATCCGTCTGGCCATGCATTACCAGCCCCGGCCGACCAAACACGCCGGTGAGAAACACCGCGAGCGGTAACGTCATTTCACGGAATTGCGTGAACACGAGCGCCTTTTCCTGCTTGGCGGCAATCACCTCCGCAAGTTCGCGTAGTCGCGCGAACTTGCCACTCTCGGTGGGCAGCCACCCGTCGTCCTTCAGCCATTGCGACGGATGGTTGCAGATCTGCTTGAACCGCATGAGGTAGGCGAGCACAAGGCCCCGGCGGCGAATCCCGTCTGTCACGGCAATCTGTTCCTGCAATTCCGACACGGCCTGCTGATACAGCGCGGCCTGCGTGCGACCAAGCTGACAGTATGCCTTCACCTCCGTCTTGTCAGGAAGATCCGTGATGACGGACCTGTCGGTCTTGAGGCGTCGCAGAATGTAGGGTCGAACGAGGCCCCGCAATGCGCCATACGGGTTTTCCTGCCGTCCCGCCATGCGCTTCGAGTAACTGGTGAACTGCTTTGCGGATCCGAGCAACCCGGGATTGATGAAGTCGAAAATCGACCACAGATCTGTGAGCGAATTCTCGACCGGGGTGCCGGTGAGCGCGATGCGTGAGCGTGCGGTCAGCCGTTTCGCGGCGCGCGTCTGCCTCGAGCCGGGATTCTTGATCGCCTGCGCTTCGTCGAGGATCGCGAGATTCCACGATGTCTCGGAGAGCCATGCCATGCGGAGCAGCGAACCATACGTCGTGATCACGAGATCCACGCCGGCGAGTCGCTCGGCGCCTATCGCTCCAAGCTCCGCGGCACTGAGGACGGACCGGTGCGCGATGATCGTCCGCAATACAGGGGCGAATCGGTCGATCTCGGACTGCCAGTTCGCAACGAGCGACGCCGGCACGACAAGGAGGCTCGGCCGATGCTCACGGTCGCTTTCGTGCCGATACGACAGGAGCAAGGCGAGAACCTGGATCGTCTTGCCGAGTCCCATGTCATCAGCGAGGCATGCGCCGAGTCCGAGGCGTGACAGGAGATCGAGCCAGTGGACACCGGACTCCTGGTACGGACGCAGTGTGCCGCACAGTTCACTCCAACCGCCGCGATTCGCCTTGCCGCGAGAAGGAGATCGAAGTTGCTGGAGAATGTCCGTGAGCCAGGGACCCGCGCTGACGTGCGACCATTCGCGATCTGGTGTGACGTCGGCATCCTGGGGAGCTACATTCGCGCCCGCGAGCAGGCGCGCCGCTTCTGCAAACGTGATTCCCTGTTCGAGCGCATGGTGCTCCGTCGCGCTGAACTGCTCCAGGGTGCGGCGAAGCTGCTCGGCGTCGACCTCGATCCATTGTCCGCGCAGGAACGTCAACCCGCGCGTGGACGCGAGAATTCCCTGCAGCTCTGCGGTTGTCAGAGGCGTTCCGTCGAGCGTGACTGCCATGCTGAAATCCAGCATCGCGTCGATCCCGACTCCGGCCGGTGGGCGCGCTCCCACGGTTGCCGTGACCTGTGGGCGAGGCGGCCGACTGCCCCTCCAGTTGACCGGCATCCGCACAATGATGCCGGCACGCTCGAGTTTTGGCCCGTCTGACAACAGACGAAATGCCTCGTCGGCAGTCCAGCGCAACGGATGGAAAATCTCACCGCCATCCACCATCTCGCGAACCCACGAGCATTCCTCGGCGGCCCGTTGTACAGGAACGAGAAGGGAAAGCAGTTGTTCCTTGTACCGCGCCCCAGCGTACTCGCGGAGCGAATCACCGAGCGGTCGGTGCTGTGCGGTGCCTTTCGAAGACAGCTGGTGTGTATAGGTGGCAAGAAATGCGAACGGGGCGTCGTCGTCCCGCCTGTTCTCCGCAAGGTTGAAGTGCACCCGGCCCACCACGTTCCACGCGGGGTCGAGCTGCTTGAGCAATTCCTCGGTGCTGGTCGTTTCCGATTGGCGCGCCACCACCGCGTCGTCGATCGCCTGCCACAGCACCGTCAGTGTATCCGCATTGACGTACTCGGCCCCCTGCATGGCGGGCACGCCGAGCGCGAACGTCTCGAGGTCGGCGATGTCGGGAGGCGGAACGGGCGAGTGCTTCCCCGCCGCCGCGGGACGCGTGCAGAGAGCCGTGACGTACCGTGAGCCCAGCTCGCGCCAGTAGGCGAACGCGGGTGGCAGTGACTGCCTGATTTCCGCGCCTCCCAACTGGAGCAGTCCGGCGCCGGAGCCTTCGGCGAACGCTGTGCGGAGTCGCTCTGCTAGGACCGCGGGGAGTTCGGGTGCGTCCGACGCGGCAGCGATGATGAGTCGGCCGTGGGGTGTGATAACCGGCGCGAGCCGGAGGGCGTTTGCTTCCGCGTTCATCGTTGCTCGCATTCCTTTTCCGGATGACCGATCGACTCTCCGACTGCAACTCGGCGAGCGGAGCGGTCAGTCGCTCAGGTCTTCCATCTCGCGCCATTGCATGTCGAGACCCAGGTCTGACGCCTCGGTGCGCAGTTCTGTCGTATCTACGGACTCGCCGAGCACGCGCAACGTGCTGCGAATGTCGTGGAGATGCCTGATGCTCGCACCCTGCTGATGCAGAATATCGAGCGTGACGCGCGGCTCGCCATACACGATCGCTGCCACGCCGCCGGCGATCATCCATTCGAGCCCGGAGGCGAGGAGACCTGGAGCAAACGCCGTGACGACGTCAGTCGCGCGCATCACGCAACTGGCTCGAGGCCGCGCGCACCACTTCGGGCTCCGTCAAGGCTGGCTGGCGCATCCGTACACCGGCGTTTGTGGCGTCCCAGACCACATCCCAGAGGGAATCCGCGAGCGCGAGCTTTTCTGCCGGCGACATGCCGCGAAATCGCTCGATCTGCCTTCGTGCCACTCCCTGTTGCACGTCCCGCATTCCGTACGCCATGTGCGAAAGGTAAGCGAACTTGTCGAGCAACTATTAAGGATTACTTAATAGTTCCATCCGATGGTGGCCGGCAGGTCAACCAGGCGTCACGCACCAGATGGCTCGGAACGCTGCCAGCGAGGCTTGTCAGGTCTCTTTAACATGACTTTAACAGTCATTATGAAAACGGCCTCGAACTCCGAGCTCAAGGCGCGGCTGAGTGGATACCTCGATGCTGTTCGCGAAGGCGAGGAAGTGCTCGTCACCGACCGCGGGCGACCGATTGCTCGCATCGGTCCCGTGCGTGGCGAGGACCACGAAGCAAGCCGGCGCGACCAGCTGATCCGTGCTGGGCGCCTCCGGACACCGGCTGGCCGGCTTCCAAAGGACTTCCATACGCGTTCCCTGCCGTCGGATTCCAAGGGTCGCACGCTCGCCGCGCTTCTGGAAGAGCGGGACGCTGGCTGGTGAGGATCTGGGATTCGTCGGCGCTCGTGCCACTCTGTGTCGCCCAACCCTCGACAGCACACGCGCGCGCGCTGCTCCGGAAGTATCCTGCAGTTGTCTGGTGGGGCTCGATCGTCGAGCGCTCCCCCGCAATCTCGCAAGTGGAACGTGCCGGTGGGTTGAGCGAGGCCGACGCCGGCTTGGCGCGTGGGTCGCTCGCGCAACTCCGCATCACCTGGTTCGAAGTGCAGCCGGGGGATGTCCTTCGTGCGCAAGCCATCCGTCTGCTGAGGCTCCATCCATTGCGCCCCGCCCACGCGCTTCAGTTGGCGTCGGCATTCGAATGGGCGGGCTCCCCTCCGCTTGGCGCATTCGTGACGATCGACGAACGATTGCGGAGTGCCACTCTGCGCGAGGGATTGTCGGTTCCCTCAAAAGCGCACGATCCCTAGCCGGACGACAACGATACCAAGCAGTGTCAATGTGGAGCGATCCGATGGCGTACTGTCAAGCAGAAGTAGTCCGTAACGGGCGTTGGCTAGTTGAAATGATCAACCGGAGCGCGTTCCACCGTCGACTCGAGCGATCGGGATCAAGGACGTCGCGGTCGCTCAGCGCCCGTAATGTCGTGCGACAGCGCTGTTGTATTTGCGAGCAGCGGACGTCGCTGCCTTTTCCAGCCTCAATCGATAGCGGATCCTGTGATTGCCTTCCGGATGCGCGTGACCTCGCCTGCGTTGGCAACCACCCGCTCGTAGTTGTCTGGCGCGGCCCCACGCGCGAGCGTCACCCCCGCCCGCCGATGCACCATCTGGCTGTCCACACGCGTGGCCGCGCGCGCATGCACCTCCCCCACGCCTGACTCGCGCACCACAGCGGCAACATTCCCGGCGTTGATACCACCGCCAGCCAGGATCTCGATCCGCCCCCTGGCCTGTCGCACCAGCGACGCAAGCGACGCCGCACCCTCCAGTGCCGTCGCCGCACCACCCGAAGTGAGCACCCGATCCACGCCCAGCTCGACCAGCGCCTCCAGCGCCACCTCCCGGTCACGCGCAAAATCGAACGCGCGATGGAACGTCACCTTCATCCGCCCCGCCGCCTCCATCAGCGTATGCACGGTGCCGATATCAACGTCACCATCCCGCGTCAGCGCACCAATCACCACGCCATCCACGTCCATCGCCCGCGCTGCGGCGATGTCGCGCACCATCACGTCCACCTCATCCGCGCCATACAGGAAGTCACCGGTGCGCGGCCTGATCAACACGAACACCGGAATTTCCACCCGCTCCCACACCGCACCAATCAACCCGGCACTCGGTGTCACACCGCCCTGCAGCAACTCCCCACACAGCTCCAGCCGGTCCGCACCACCACGCTCGGCCTCCAGTGCGGAGTCGATGGCGTCGACGCACGCTTCGACGAGAACGCTCACACACCCTGCCGCGGTGGCGTCCACGTCCCGCGCGCCACGGCCGGACGAAACGCATCGAGACCGGGTGGAGGAAAGTCGAGCGTCCGTCCCTCTTCCGCGCTCTGGTACGCCGTCATCAGCATCTGCACCACTTCGAGCCCATCGTCGAGCGTGAGCAACGGCGTCTCCTTGCCCAGGAAGCAGCGCACGAAATGGCGATCCTCGGCTTCGTAGCCATAGGCCACCGCCTCATTGGCCACCACGGGCATCTGCCCGGTCTCCGCATTCTGCTTCTCCACCAGGTCTTCACCTGCGCGGCCCTTCACCTCGCGGCTGAAAAAGAGCTTCAACCCGGCATCCAGGCTGTTCCACGCCATCGAATACTCCGGGCCCAGCAACTCGGCCGAGAGACGCAGGCCCGCGCCCACGTAGCTCCATGACGTGGAGGTCTCGCCGAGCACGGAGTAGCCATCGTCCGT
>JAYVNZ010000502.1:0-3561 GCA_043758185.1 Gemmatimonadaceae bacterium
GCGCGCGACCGGGTTGTGTAGATCATGGCTGACTGACAAAGCAGTTGACCCGCTGTCAGACTGTCAGACTGACTGACTGTCAGACTGGTGTTGAATGCCGCATTCGATCGTACATTCGGCATTGAATCGATGACACGTTCCAACCAGGGAGCCACTATGATCGACGACATGGGAATCTTCCGTACGACACTGAGCGTTGCGGCGCTTGCCACGCCGGACGAGCTACATGACCTGCATGATGTGATGGTCGATACGGGCAGCGAGTACAACTGGCTTTCTGGTGCCTTGCTCGTGGAGCTCGGTGTCGCGCCTGTTCGCATCGACCGGTTCGAGACAGCCGACGGGCGCGTGCTGGAGCGCGAGGTGGGATTTGCGTTGCTGTACGCGGCTGGCCGATCGACGGCGACCATCGTCGTCTTCGCCCAGGAGGGCGACATGGTGCTGCTCGGTGCGCATGGGCTCGAGGGGATGAACCTCCAGGTCGATCTCGTGCGCCGAGCATTGATTCCTGCGGGCCCGGTGCCGGTGGCCGTCGCGGCCTGACCGGGCTTCAATCGTTCCATGCCTGCACCGCCCATGCGTCGTTGGCGCGATCGAGGAACACCACCATCTCGCCGATGCCGCTCTCGCAGCGCCAGTAGTCCCGGCGATAGCCATCGTCCCACCAGTCGCCGGAGAGGCGTTCGGGGCCCAGGGCGCGCGTGACGGAAATGCGCTGTCCGCGCCACGTGATGACGAGCGGGGTTTCGCCATCGCAGAGCACGTCCACGACTTCGGGTGGATCCAGCGCGCGGCGCGCCGCCGGCATAACCGGCACCGGCTCATTCACGACGAGTCGGACAGTCTGACGGTCCGACCCGCTCGCCGCTGCGCGGCTGCTCGTCTGACAGCGGGTCGACTGACTGGTCTGACCGTCATGATCTACACGACCAGGTCGCGCGCCAAGAGACCGCTCTGTGCAGGCAATAGCTGTCCGACCTGCAGTTGACCCGCTGTCAGACTGTCGGACTGTCGGACTGTCGGACCCGAAGTCTGTCCATATCCCTGCCCGTTCGGGTCGATGGGTGTCCTGCGCTTCCGCCCGGACGATCGTGCCTGCGCCGAGCTCCGCGCGCAGGCGTTCGAGCGCCGCGTCGGCGGCGGCGAGGTCGCGCCACGCGGTGCTGAGCAGGTCGCCCTGCTCGCCGGAGAGTGGTGCCACCGCGACGATCGCCACACGCACCGCACTGACCGGTGCGTCGAGCGTCCAGCTGTCGAGCAGCGCGCGACAGCGTTCGAAGAGGGGCAACACGCGGGCGAGCGGCCGCGCGGCGCGAGCCTCGCGCGTGACCGTGTGGGCGGGCGCGTCCACCAGCGCGCCGCGCGCATCGTCGAGCGTGAGCGTGATGGCCACTGCGGCGATGGCCCGGCCATGTGCAATCATGTCGTGTACGAGGCGCTCGAGCGCAGCGCGCACGAGGAACAGGATGGGCTCCATCGTCGCGGCGGGAATGGTGAGTTCCACTTCCACGGCGGGCTGCGTTTCCACGCGCGCGAGCACGGGACGTCGTGCATCATTTGCATTGGCGAGGCGCCATGCGCGCAGCCCGATCTCGCCCCACCGGCGCTCCACGTCCTCCACACTGAGCGCCGCGAGCGCGCCCACCGTGCGAAGGCCGAGTGCGTGCAGTGCGGCACGGAGCTCCTCGTCCATCGGCACGAGGGCGAGCGGCGCGGGAGCGAGCCAGTCCGCGTCGTGACCCGGCGCAATGACGTGGACGAGCGAATGATCGCCCCCCGTGCGCTCGAAGCTCGCCCCCGCCCACGTGGCCGCGCGTGCGGCGACGCACGAGCCCCCGATGGCGACACGCGGACGCGGATGCCAGCAGCGCGCGATGCGAAGCAGGGCAGACCCGAGCTCGCGCTCGCCGCCGATGCCGTCGAATCCCGACGCGCCCACCCACCAGAGGCCAGGTGCTCCGCTCACGGGTGTCACCTGCGGGCTCGCGGCCACGAGTGCCGCGGACAGCTCGGTCACGGCGGCGCCGATGGCGACGTCGTCCCACGCGAGCTCGTGAAGGTCGGCACACAGTGCGCGTGCTTCCGTGGGGCGCATGCCCGCGCGCACGCCCGCACGCCCAGCGGCCGCGGATACGGCGCGCAGGCGCTTCTGCGAACCCGCACCATCCGTCAGCACGATAGGGACGTCATCCCAGTGCTCGGGCGCGCTCGGCTGCAGGTTCGATGACGATGGGGGCGGTGGCGCTGTGAACGGGAGGAGAAGCTGCGCGGCCACGGCGCCCGTGCCGGAGTCCCCCCGCCGGACCGCGCGCCACACCGCGCCGATCGGGAACCTCGGGATGCGTACACAGGCGACGCGCCACAGCGATTGCACAGCTCACCTCCACCGTTCGAAGCGTTCCCCCCTTTTCGACGCGCACACCCATTGTGGCTGTCGTGGAATCCGGGTTCGTACTGTCTGACAGTCGGACAGTTCGACTGTCAGACGGCGGCTTTCTTCGTCGTTCGACGACGAGGCGTACGGCTCCTCCCAGCTGCGAGGCGCTGCCGACGCGATCGCCGAGCAGGACGAGGGCGGCGCTGGATTCTCGCGCGAGCCCCGTGAGGCGAACGGCGGCGGCCTTGGAGAGCGTGGGTGCGCCATCGAGCACCACGAGCGCAAAGGCGCTGCTGCGGAGCAGGATGTCGGCAGACCAGGCGGCGCGCATGGGATCGTGGGGGCGGATCACGAACATCCCGTCCTCGTGGCCGAGGTGGATCCAGTCGCGCGCGTCGAGGGTCCGTTGCGCGTCGATGTAGGCCACCCAGCCATGCGATGCGATGGTGGCTTCGACGATGACCCGCGCGAGTGTCGTCTTGCCGCTCCCCGTGCCGCCAACGAGCTCCGTGAGCCGGCCGCGGGGCAACCCTCCGCCCAGCAGCGCAGCGTCGAGCGACGCGATGCCGGTGGGGAGCACCGGTGCGACAGGTGCAGGAGGAGGAAGGAGCTGGACAAGCTCGGCGAGGGAGAGCATGAATGCGTGAGAGGCCTATCTTGCGTGTGTTCGTATGGCCTGAGTCGCGTCAGGCCACGGGGGGAGGTATCTACCGAACGAATACCGAAGATGCAACCGCTGCCTCAATGGCAGGGGCCTGCCAGACGACAGCCAACGGATACGATTCGACGAATGGGCGAGTGATGGCTGACGCATCGCAAATCGTTGCATGGAAAAGACTTCCAGCCATGCTGTCAGGCGTGGTGGCCTTCGCGATGGTGCTGGTCATCACCGACCCACCAGGCCCGGGCCTCGATCCTGATGCGCTCGCCTACATGGGGGCGGCGGAGAGCCTCGCGAGCCATGCGGATTACCGCATTCCCACCGCGAAATGGGCGAGTGCGGACAGCACGTCGGCGCTCGCCCACTTTCCTCCGGGATACCCTACGGCGCTCGCCATTCCCGTGCGACTCGGCATGCAGCCCGCGCAGGCGGCCCGCCTGGTGGAAGCCGTTGCCGCATTCGTGACGGTGACCACCGTGGGCCTTCTGGTGAGTGAGGGAACAACGGTGGGAGCGGGGCTGCT
>JAYVNZ010000503.1:0-5327 GCA_043758185.1 Gemmatimonadaceae bacterium
CGAATGAACTCGCGCTTGTTCATGGTGCCAGCTCCCGTCCGCGCGTTTCGGGAATCCAGCGCCACGCGACAGCAGCCAGCAGATACGCTACTCCCGTGATGGTGAACGCCGTGCTGAAGCCGCTGGTGGTGGCCAGTTTCCCCACGGTAAACGGCGCGGCAGCGCTCGCGATGCGACCGATGTTGTAGGTGAATCCCTGCGCCGTGGCGCGAATGCTGGTGGGATAGATCTCCGCGGTCACCGCGCCGAAGCCACTGAAGAACCCGGTGCCGAAGAAGGCGACGACGGGTCCCAGCAGCAGCAGGGCCAGCGGCACGCGCATCGACCCGTACAGCGGCAACACGATGCTCGCCATCAGCAGGTAGGTCACGTACACCCGCTTGCGCCCGAGGGTATCGCTGATGTACCCGAACGACACATAGCCCAGCCACATGCCCACCTGCATGGCCACGATGAACCACGACATCGTGACGGTGGTGAGGCCGATACCGCCTGCCGAACGTGGTAGCGAGAGGTACGCGGGAATCCAGCCGTTCAGGCCCCACCAGCCGAACAGCGTACACGCATTCATGAAGGTGACGATCGACGTGGTGCCAAGCATGCGCCCACGAAACATGTCGCGAAAGCGGCTCGGTGCGTCGCCGGCGACGAGTAATCCCGCCTGCCGCAGCCTCCGACTCTCCAGCCACACCGCGGGCTCCTCCACGTGACGGCGCACCCACAGCGTGAAGAAGGCCGGGAGGATGCCCACGAAGAACACGGCGCGCCACCCGTACCGCGGCAGCACGAACCCCACCACCATGGCCGCCGACGCAAAGCCGATGGCCCACGAGCTCTGCATGTATCCGAGCGCCCGCCCACGATGCCGAGCGGGCCACGTTTCCGACACGAGTGCCGCGCCGCTGGCCCACTCACCACCCATGCCCAATCCCAGCAGGGCGCGGAAGAGCGCAAACTGCCACAGCGATTGTGACAGTCCGCACGCAGCGGTGAACACCGAGTACAACAGCACGCTTGCCATCAGCGCCCGCGTCCGGCCGAACCGGTCGGCCACATGGCCGAAGACCAGCCCGCCAACCGCGCCACCGAGCAGCGTGATGGAACCCAGCGCGCCGGCCTGCGTCTTGGTGAGGCCGAGTTCCGCAATGACCGACGCAAGCGTGAGCGAGAACAGCATGACGTCGAACGCGTCGAGCGCCCAGCCGAGCGAGGCGGCGACCAGCGCACGACGCGCCGGTGCGGGTGCGGTGTGCCACCACCCGAACAGCCCGGCCTCGGAGCGCGCGTCCGTCAAGCGAATCGCTTCCGCGAGCGTTCCTGCGCCGTCCGCGATTCTTCCGCCCTGTCGCGCGGAGGAGCATGGGTCTCGAGTGACTGGATGAGCCGCGTCGCCGCGTGCGTGATGTCGTCGACGGCGGTGTTGAACGCAGCTTCGTTGACGCGAGACGGGCGCGCGGTTCCACTCAGCTTGCGCACGAACTGCAGCGCCGACGCACGAATCTCGTCGCTGGTTGCAGGAGGCTCGAAGTTGGCCAGCGTCTTGATATTCCTGCACATGAGCGAATTCCTCCTAATCGTGCTGCCCGAACCGGAACGTGTACATCACGAACGGCTCGGCCATGCCATCCGCACCAGAGTACAAGCGGCGCGCGTGCGTGTTGGTCTCTTCCGTGCCAACCCACGCTTCCGTGCAGCCCAATGCCCTCCCGTGATCGAGCATCAGGGCAAACAGTCGCTTTGCGATGCCTCTGCTCTGGTGCGTGGGGGCAACGGCCACCTCGTTGACGAAGAGCTGCGGCGCCTTGTCCGGATGGACGTAGTGTACCGCGGAGGCCATCCCGACCACGCAGCCGTCCTCGACCGCCACCGCCAGGTGATGGCGCGCATCATCGAGGAACTCTCGCGTGCGCGCGGGGTCCACCTGATGGTCGAATACGCCGACCGCAACATGGTCGAGCACTGGGGCATCGTCACGCCCGAGCAGGCGAATCTCCAGGGGCATTCGTACGTGGTGGGAGGAGAGCCCTGTTGGGGAGGGCCGATGTCGTGAATCTTGGCGCGTGCTCCGGGAGGCGCCAGCCCCTCGGCCGTCCGGACAGTGTGTTTCGTCGACAGTCCGTATACCAGCGTACCGTGCCGCATGGTAGTTTTTGATATCAATTCAGAACCCACAGGCGCCGGCTCGCCGGCGCCATGACAGTGAGTACGATGACAGGTCCGTACACCCATCGACAGGGCGCGTGGCTGCTGTCCACCGCGGCCGTACTGCTGCTCGCCGCGGCGCACCCCTCCGCCGGCCAGGGCGCCGCCATATCCCCGGGAGCAGCTGCGGTAATCGCGCAAGGGCAGGCCGCGGCGATTGCCAAGGCGCGCGCCGACAGCGCCAGGTATCCGTACACCACCGGGGACGTGAACTTCATGTCCGGCATGATCCACCATCATGCGCAGGCCATCGTGATGGCGAAGATGGCGCCATCCCACGGGGCCAGCCCGTCCGTTCGTACCCTGTGCGACCGCATCATCAATGCGCAGCAGGACGAGATCACCGCCATGCAGCGCTGGTTGCGCGACCGCAACCAGACCGTGCCGGACGCAACGGCCGGCGCCATGAGCATGGTGATGAACGGCATGCAGCACGACATGCTCATGCCCGGCATGTTGAGCGATGCGCAGATGAAGGCGCTGGATAGCGCGCGCGGCACGGCATTCGACAAGCTGTTCCTGTCCGGGATGATCCAGCATCACAAGGGCGCGGTATCCATGGTGGCCGACCTGTTCAACACCTACGGCGCCGCGCAGGATGAGCTCACGTTCAAGTTTGCCTCCGACGTGCAGGTGGACCAGACCACCGAGATCAGTCGCATGGAGCGCATGCTGCTCATGCTGGAGCTTCAGGGACACTAGTGGACGGTTTAACAACTTCGGTTCGCAGAGTTGGTCGTCCTGAGCAACGCGAAGGACCTGCTTTCGCCAGCCAGGAGCAGGTCCTTCGCTGCGCTCAGGACGACAAAATATCGCAGCACGATTCACCCACCCCGCCCGACCAAGAGGTATCACTCATGGCATCTGTGCACCGTCCTTCCCGCTCGCCGGCGCGTCATGCGGCCGCCCGAGCGCTTGCGTTTACCGTCGTCGCCAGCCTGGGCGTTGGGGCATCTGCGCAGGCCCAGGCGCCCGACCCACGCGTCGGCCTCAGGGCCGGCCTCATGAACGCCGCGGAAGCCGCGTGGAACATGCGTGTCGTGTCGAAGACGCCGCCCTCCGGCAAGTTCCTGGGCAGCACCAATTCCGACCTGGCGTTCAAGGGCAACTACGTCATCCAGGGCAACTACAACGGCTACCAGATATGGGATATTTCCAATCCCTCGGCGCCCTCGCTCCGCCTGTCGAACTACTGCCCAGCGTCGCAGAGCGACGTCTCGGTCTACAGGAACCTCCTGTTCGTGTCGGCCGAGGGAAACACGGGCCGCATCGATTGCGGTGACCAGGGCGTGAAGGAGACGGTCAGCGACGCGCGTATCAAGGGCGTGCGCATCTTCGACATCACCGACATCGAGCACCCGCGCAACGTGGCGAACGTCCAGACGTGCCGCGGATCGCACACGCATACGGTGCTGGTGGATCCGAAGGACAAGGACAATGTGTACATCTACGTCTCGGGCTCCTCGGCCGTGCGTCCGGATGCAGAGCTGCACGGCTGCTCCGATGCCACGCCGGACAAGGATCCGTCCAGCGCGCACTTCCGCATCGAGGCCATCAAGGTGCCGCTCGCACACCCCGAGCAGGCCGCGATCGTGACGTCACCGCGCATCTTCGACAAGCTGTCCGCCGTCAAGAGCCATGGCAACGCGCCCGACGACGTGCGGGTCTCGGCCGCAGCAAAGGCGCGTGGCGCCTTCTATGCGAACCTCGATGGACAGGAGATCGTATTCTCCGACCAGTTCGTGAAGCCCATTCTGGATAGCCTTGTGGCAGTTCGCGGCGGTACGGGCGCGGCGACACATGCCGACAGCGTGACGCTGCGGGGCGGCATGCAGGCGTACGTAGACAGGCGCTTCGGTGGCGGCAGCGCACCCACCGGTCCGGACCAGTGTCATGACATTACGGTATTCCCGGGCGTCGGGTACGCCGGCGGTGCCTGCGGCGGCTATGGCCTCCTGCTCGACATCCGCGATCCCGCGCATCCCGTGCGCATCGATGCGGCTGCCGACACGAACTTCTCGTACTGGCATTCGGCCACGTTCAACAACGACGGCACCAAGATCCTGTTCTCGGATGAGTGGGGCGGTGGTGGCGCTCCCAAGTGCCGCTCGACAGACCCCAAGGAGTGGGGCGCGGATGCCATCTTCACCATCGAGAATGGCAGGATGCACTTCAAGGGCTACTACAAGATGCCCGCGGCGCAGACATCCATGGAGAATTGCGTGGCCCACAACGGCTCGCTCATTCCCATTCCGGGGCGCGACGTGATGGTACAGGCGTGGTATCAGGGCGGCGTCTCGGTGTTCGACTGGACCGACCCCGCCCACGCGAAGGAGATCGCCTATCACGATCGTGGACCAGTGGATTCCACGCACTTCACCATGGGCGGTTCCTGGTCCGTGTACTGGTACAACGGCGTGATGGTGAGCTCCGAGATCGCGCGCGGGCTCGACATCTTCGAGCTCACGCCCAGCCAGTACATCTCGCAGAACGAAATCGACGCAGCCAAGACGGTGCATCTCGACTACCTCAACACGCAGGGCCAGCCCAAGTTCGTGTGGCCGGCGTCCTTCTCGCTCTCGCGGGCCTATGTGGACCAGCTCGAGCGTGCGAACAGCCTCAAGTCCGGTGAGATCGCCGGTTTGCGCAAGTCGCTCGATGCGGCGGAAAAGGCCACGGGCGACAAGCGGGTCAGCACGCTCAACAAGCTGGCCACGGACCTCGATGCGGACATGAAGGAATCGACCGACAGTGCCAAGGTGCACATGCTTGCGCATTCCGTGCGCGACCTTGCCACTGCGACGCGATAGGCGTTCGAGAAAGGCAGGTCCTTCGCTTCGGTCAGGACGACAGGGGAACACACACACGACGGCGGAGCACTCGATGCTCCGCCGTCGTGCGTTTGCACAGGGCGTAAGTCGCGCGCCGGGCGAATCGATTATCCTTCGTGGATGCCATCCACACTCCAGGAGCGCGTCGCGAAGGCGCTCTCGAACGTCAGGAATCCGCGCACCGGCGCAGACGTCTATTCCACCCAGCAGGTCCGCGACATCGGCACTACGCCCGACGGACGCGTGCACCTCACCCTGTTGCTCACCAGGGACGATGACCCCACGCTCGCGAAG